>JBFMAJ010000202.1:0-3846 GCA_040755775.1 Nitrospirota bacterium | reverse complement strand
CATATCCCCACAAAGAGACGTCCCGGCTGGATGGGCGGATACGGCGAATCAGGCGAAAGCGGCAGTAACTGCGGCTAACTTTCCGTCGGCGGTTTGGAGGTCGCCGTTTCATGCGGGGGGCCGGAGGGAGGCGCCGGGGGCATCACGGCGCTGTCACCCGCCGGCGGGCTTGGAGCGCCCCCGAAGGTCGACTCAAACCGCACGCGGAGTTTTTCATTTCGGGGATCGAGCTGCAGCGCCTTGGTCCAGGCCGCCTTGGCGTCGTCGCGCCGGTGGTTATTCAAATAGACTTCACCCAGATGCTCCTGGACCACCGGATCGTCCGGCAGCAGCCGGATCGCCCGCTCCAGCTCTCGGAGCGCATCCTCGACCCGGCCCAATTTATAGTAGGCCCACCCGAGGCTGTCGATGAAGGCGCCTTCCTCGGGCTTGACCGAGAGCGCCCGTTGAATGAGATCGACCGCCTCGTTCAACCGGACCCCGCGATCCGCAAAGGTATAGCCCAGATAATTCAGCGCATTGGCGTGCTTGGGATCGAGTTTCAGCACAATGTCCATTTGCTTGACCACGTCATCGAACCGGTTCAGCTTGTCATAGGCCGCGCCCAGATTGAAGTGCAATTCCGTGTGGTCCGGATGGAGCGCCACGCCTTCGGCGAAGCTATTGGCGGCTTTATCGTACAATTCGCCTTCGATATAAATGTAGCCCTTGATCAGGTACAGATCGGGGCGGCGGTCGTCCAGTTTGGCCGCCCGGTCCAAATACTCCAGGGCGACATCGGTATGTTTCAATCGCCCATGAAGCGATCCGAGCCGGATGAGCGGATCGGGCGCGTCCGGCGCGAGCGTGGCCACTTTTTCATACGTTTCGATCGCCTGGGTGAACGCCTTGGTTTCCTCATACAGCGCGCCCAAATAAGAGAGCAGCCGGTGGTCATTCGGGCGCTCCGACGAGACCGCGATAATCTCCTCGATCGCCCGGTCGAACTGGTGCAAATCGATGAAGATGAGTCCGCGGCGGAGCCGGGATTCAAGATCTTGCGGGTCCTCCTCGATCGCCGCATCGAGCACCGCGAGCGCCTCGGGATAGGCTTTCCGCTGAAGGTGAAACTGGACAAGGCGGCTCCGCACTTCATCGGCCCGGCGATGCCCCTGCTTCAAGTAGGTCTCATAGAGGCGAATGATCTCCTCGGGCTTGCCCTGGCGCTCGAGCAATTCGCCCAGGGCGAGCGTGGCGTGCACAAACCCGGGGTCGAGCGCGCGCGACTGCTCAAAGGCTTTGGCCGCCCGCCGGTCATCCCCCGCCTCGGCGGCCACGCGGCCCAGGTAGTAATAGCCGACGGCCGATCCGGGCGCCCGATCAAGGGCGGCCTGCGCGGCCGCCTCGGCCTGAGAGAAGCGCCGCAGGTTGGCGTAGAGCATGGCCAGACTGTAATAGGTTTCCAATCGTTCGGGAGCCAGCCGGATCACGGCCTCCAGGTGGCCGATCGCTTCTTCGGGACGGCCCACGCCAGCCAGCGCATTGCCCAGCAGCAGCCGCGTCGGCACATGCTGAGAGTCGATGGTCAGCGCGCGCTTGGCATAATCCACCGCTTCATGAAACTGGCCCTGGCGCATCAATAATTCAGCCACCCTCGTATGCAAAAAGACCGATTGCTCATCCAAGGCCAGCGCGGCGACGTACTCTTCCACCGCGCGCTTGAGGTCGCCGTCCCGTTCGGCCATCATGGCGACGAGGGCGTGATGATAGGCCTCGGCGCTGGCGGTCCGATATTCGACGGAGACGTGCGGGGGGACGGGGGCCGCCGGCGCGGGAGCGACCACCGGGTGCACCGCGCTGCACCCCGCGCCAAGGACACCGACGAGAAGAGCGATGATCCTAACGCTTGGCCTACCTGCCGGACTTGAGGTCATCACCCGCCCTCCGGCTTCTGAAGGGACCGACCAACCCATTCCAGACACACTAATGCACATTTAAGCACAGCGATATCCTCCTGTCAAACCCAAAGACAAAATTTTTTCACTCAAAGATTGAGGGAGAATGTCGACGGTTACGGAGATTTGCGCGAGGATTCGTCCGATTGATCATCATCGGACATTCCTTTTTTGAACCCTCGGATCGCCTTGCCCAGCCCGGCGCCGATTTCCGGCAATCTGCCGACGCCGAACAGGATCAGAATCACCACGAGAATGACGAGTAATTCGGGCATGCCGAGGCCGAACATCATAGGCTCCTGAGGGGCTCCTGACGATTGCGACTATACGTCTTTCCCCGTGCTGGTGTCAATTCGCGCCGATCAATACCCCGGCGCGTACGGCACGAACCGGGTGAACTCCTTCAGGAAGACCACCTCGACGTCGCCGGTCGGACCGTTGCGCTGCTTGCTCACGATGATGGTCGCCCGATTGCGGTTCTCCTCGGTCTGACGGTACAGCTCTTCGCGATAGACGAACATGACCACGTCGGCGTCCTGCTCGATGGCGCCCGATTCTCGCAAATCGGAGAGCTGCGGCCGCCGCTCGGTCCGGCTCTCGACGGCGCGCGAGAGCTGCGACAGCGCGATGACCGGCACGCGCAGCTCCTTGGCCAGGGCCTTCAGGGAGCGCGAAATTTCCGAGATCTCCCGCTCGCGGTTTTCAGCTTCCCCGCGGCCCCGCATGAGCTGCAAATAGTCCACGATGATCAAATCCAGCCGCCCCTGCTCGCGCTTGAGCCGGCGGGCCTTCGCGCGCAATTCCAGCACCGACAGCGCGGAGGTGTCGTCGATAAAAATCGGCGCCTCCGTGATCCGGCCGGCCGCCGCGGTCAGCTTCGGCCAATCGGCCGCCCCCAAATAGCCGGACCGCAGCTTGTGCGCGTCGACCTGGCCCTCGGCGCACAGCATGCGGATCACCAATTGCTCGCGCGCCATTTCCAGGCTGAACACCGCCGCCAGCAAGCGCTTGTTGATCGCCGCGTGCTGGGCGATATTCAGCGCCAGCGCCGTCTTGCCCATGCCGGGCCGGCCGGCGATGATGATCAGGTCGCCCGCGTGGAGTCCCGCCGTCAGGCTGTCCAGCTTATCGAAGCCGGTCGGCACGCCCGTGACGTTCTCTTTCTGCTCGTAGCGCTTCTCCAGCATCTCGAAGCTGTCCTTGACCACGTCGCGGACGTGATAGAACGACGGCGAGATCTTCGAGTCCGAGATGCTGAACACCTTTTGCTCGGCGTAATCGAGCAAGTCGTCGATCCGCTCGTTCAATTCGTATCCGCGCGTCGCAATGTCCGTGGCCGTCTGCACGAGCTGGCGGACCAGGGATTTTTCATGCACGATCTTCGCGTAATGCGTGACGTTGGCCGCCGTGGGGACGACATTGACCAATTCCGTCAAATAGGCCGGGCCGCCGACGCGCTCCAGGTCGTTGCGCCGGTTCAGCACGTCGGTCAACGTCACCAGATCGATCCCCTCGTTGCGTTCATGCAGCTCGAGCATCGATTCAAAAATTCGCCGGTGCGCGTCCTTGTAAAAATCCCTGGCGGACAGGAATTCCAGCACGCGATTGAGCGCGTGATTGTCGAGCAGAATCGAGCCCAGGACCGATTGCTCCGCCTCCAGGTTTTGCGGCGGCATCTTGTCCAGGTTGATCGTGACTCCCGGCGATCCGCCCGGGGCGGACTCGCGGCGGGCCAGCGGATTAACGGCCATGCTCGCCTCCTCGCGACGAACGGCTCCGCGTGGCGGGCTCGCGTTCGTGGGACACTTGTGGCGAGGCCTCGTGGCGAGCCATGAACTGGAGCAGCGGCGCCGCGTAGAACGCAAAGCCGATCGACGGCCGGTCGGCGCCGAACCGGCCGATCAGGCGATCG
>JBFMAJ010000201.1:0-3888 GCA_040755775.1 Nitrospirota bacterium | reverse complement strand
AGATGGATAAAAATGATAACATCTATATGACCGCGCGTTATGAATTTTAACACTCTGGCCGCCCGCTATGACGCCTGGTATCGGACCCCGCTGGGCTCTCTCGCGCATGCCCTGGAGCTGGATGCGATCCTGTCCCTTGCCGGGGTCAAACCGGGTGAGCGGGCGATGGACATCGGCTGCGGGACGGGAATCTATACCGTGGAGCTGGCTCAACGAGGCGCTCATGTGATCGGTGTCGATCCCTCCATGGAAATGATCACCATTGCCCGGGAGAAACTGCGGCAGGCGGGGCTGACCGGCCGCTTTGTCTGCGGATCGGCGGAGGCCCTGCCTTTTCGATCCGGGAAGGTTGATCTGGTACTGGCGGTGACGTCCCTCTGCTACATGCACTCGCCTGACCGGGCGATCGAAGAAATGCGCCGGGCGTTACAGCCCGGCGGCCGTCTGGTTCTGGGGGAGCTCAACCGCTTCAGCCTCTGGGCCTTTTTAAGAAGGCTCAAAGGACTGTTCAGAGAGACGATTTACAACCAGGCCCATTTCTGGAGCCGGCAGGAGCTGGAGCGATTATTGCGACCGAACAATTTCCATTTGAACGCTGTACGCCTCCTCCTGTACTTCCCGCCGATTCCTTCCCGGACGTTTCTGAAACGCTATCGCTTCTTTGAAGTGGTGCTCAAAAAGCTGCTGCCCGGTACGGGCGCATTCATTGTCCTGAGAGCGGAAAGGAGGTAGTCTATGGAAACCGTGACATTCATTCTGTGGGAAGGTCAGGACCATTTATGAAAGTCCTGACGTGGATCAAGACCAGGCAGTATCCTCTCATGGTATCTACACGATTCGGTGTATTCATCATGGGCCTGACAATCTTGGCCGTAGGGGGAAATGTTGTTGCGCAGCCCGCGCTCCCGCCTTCAACCGGCAGGGAGGCCGGGGAATCTCGCACAGCGCCTGATCCTCGAATCTCACTCAACCTCAAGCCGGCGATGCAAGAGGCCTTGAAGCAAACGATGCAGGAGCATCTGCAGTCCCTCCAAGCCATCGTGGCGGCGCTCGCTCAAGAGACTTACGAAAAAGCGTCAGCGGTTGCACATGAGGAACTCGGCTTCCCAAAGCACCACCAAGCAATGCAGCGGGAGCGTGATGCCACATTCCCCAAAAAGTATCAGGACCTGGCGATCGCTCACCATCAGGCGGCGGAGGACTTGGCCGAGGTCATCCCTACCAAGGAGATGAAGCTGATCCTCCAAAAGCTGGATCAGACCATAAAAGCCTGTGCAGCCTGTCATCAGGCATATAAACTGTAGTTTAATTTTCGGTCGTCAGACAAAACGTTCTAAAATTTACGCCAACCCGACGAGGGGTTTCAAGTCGTCTGGCACAACACCCATTCGCGTTGAATATTGTCGAGCTACCGTCTCACTCGTTTGGGAAAACATCGGCTCATCCTAAAACCCGTCGATGGAGTCCTCGCCCTCCGTGTAGATCCGAACCGCATGCTCGACCGGCGTCACGTAAATCAACCCGTCGCCTTTCCTTCCCGTATGGGCCGCAGTCTTGATAAGGCCCACGACTCGTTCAGCATCCTGATCCCGGCAGATGATCTCGAGCTTCACCACGTTCATATACTTTTCGGCCAGCTCCAGGGAGTAGTGATAGTCCTCCGGTTTCAGTCCCGCGGTAAGACCTTTCACGTCAACGAGGGTCATATCGGTAAAGCCATCCTGCTCCAACGCTCGGATGACATGATCGATCATGTTGCGGCGGATATAGGCTTTCACTTCCTTCATTTCGCTTCTCCTTCCTGCCCGGTACGAGAAGATTCCCTGCTCTCCATCCAATCGTAAAAGATGGGCAAGAGCAGGAGGGTTAACGCTGTTGAACTGAGCAGCCCAGCCACCACGACGGTGGCCAGCGGCCGCTGGGTCTCGGCGCCAACGCCGGTGGAGAGCAACATGGGGATTAATCCCAAGATGGCCACCGAGGCGGTCATCAGCACCGGCCGGAGCCGAAGTTCCGCTCCCCTCAGAACGGCCTCCCGCACACCCAAGCCCCGGCTGCGAAGCTCATTAATAAAAGACACCAGCACGATGCCATTCAGCATGGCCACTCCAAAGACCGCAATAAACCCGATGGCCGAGGGAACCGAGAGATATTGCCCCGTGAGCCACAGGGCAAGAATCCCGCCGATCAGGGCAAAGGGCACGTTGCTGATGATCAAAGCCGCATGCCGGATCGAGTTAAACGCCGTATAGAGCAAGACAAAGATCAGGAAGATCGTCAGGGGCACGATAACCGCCAGCCGCCGCATGGCGCGTTGCTGGTTTTCAAACGCCCCGCCCCATTCGATCCAGTAGCCGGCCGGAAGCTTCACCCGTTGATTGATCTTCGCCTGGGCCTCTTTCACAAATCCGTCAATGTCACGCCCCGCCACATCCATCTGAATCACCGCGTACCGCTGCAAGCTTTCACGGCGGACGAAGGTGTAGCCCTCGGTCATCGACACCTCGGCAACCTGGGAGAGCGCAACCAGTTGCCCCCCGGCCGTGCGAATCGGAATCGATCGAATCGATTCCACGTCACGCCGCGACGCCGGGTCGAGGCGGACCACGATGTCAAACCGCCGGATGCCATCGATCAGCGCAGAGACGGTTTTGCCTCCGATACCCGCCTGCACGATCTCCAGCACGTCGTCGGCGTTGAGGCCGTAGCGAGCGATCGCCTCCCGATCCACCCGGATCTGCAACTGGGGCTTGCCCAGATTGGCTTCCAGTGAGAGGTCGCGGACACCGGGGACGGCGGAGATGACCGCTTTCAGCTCCTGAGAGAGGCGTGTCAGCACATCCAGGTCCTCCCCGTATATTTTCGCCGCCAGCGTGGCCCGCACGCCCGAGATCAATTCCTCGACCCGCATCTGGATCGGCTGGGTCAGGGCAAAGACCGCGGTCGGCACCGCCCGCTCTAAAGCCTGGCGGATTTCTTCATTGAGCCGGTCAATGTCCATTCCTGTCCGCCATTCTTTCTTCGGAGACAGTTCGGCATAGATCTCCATGTAATTGACATCCGCCGTCTCACCCAATTCCGCCCGTCCGATCATCGCCGTGGTATGTTTGATCTCTGGAAATGGCGTCATCGCTTCGGCGATCTTCTCCGACACGGCGATGGACTCCTCCAATGACACGGACGGAATCCCCGTCACCCGGAACATCACCGATTCTTCACGCAACGTGGGCATGAATTCCTTCCCTAAAAAGGGAAACAGGGCCAGCGAGAAGGTCAATAACGCGCCGGCGGCCCCGATCACCACCCAGCGGCGGCGAAGGCTCCAGGACAGCAGGGGAAGATAGAACCGCTTGATCCAGCGCACTAGGAGGGTGTCCCGTTCCTCCTTCGGTTTCAGGATGAGTGCGGCCAACACCGGAATCAGAGTCAGCGTCAGCATCAGGGAGCCGGCCATGGCGAAGCTGATGTTATAGGCCATGGGTTTAAAGAGTTTCCCTTCCAGTCCCGTCAGGGAAAAGAGCGGAATGAAGACCATGATAATGATCACGATGGCGAAGGCGATCGGCTGGGCCACCTCGCGAGCAGCCTCCAGCACCGTGGCCGTCTTGTTGACCGCCCGATGGCCTGCATCCTTGGCATGCTCTGCCAGCAGCCGGAAGCTATTCTCCACCATCACCACGGCGCCGTCCACCATCATCCCGATGCCGATGGCCAGTCCGGCCAGGGACATCAGATTAGCCGACAGCCCCCAGTAGTTCATGAGGATGAAGGCGATCAACATCGCCATCGGCAGGGCGGCGATCACCACAAGCGCGGAACGGAATTCTCCCAGAAAGAGAAAGAGGACCACGGCCACGAGAATGGCGCCCTCCAACAAGGCGTCCGTGG
>JBFMAJ010000200.1:0-3938 GCA_040755775.1 Nitrospirota bacterium | reverse complement strand
CGGCGCCGGCGCCGGTGGCCAGCGCCAGCGGCACGGCGCCCAGGATCATCGCTGCGGTCGTCATGAGGATCGGCCGCAGCCGCAGCGCGGCCGCTTCAATCACCGCCTCCCGCAGCGTCCGGCCACGCTCCTGCAACTGGTTGGCGAACTCCACGATCAGGATGCCGTTTTTGGCGATCAATCCCACCAGCATGACCAGGCCGATCTGGCTGTAGACGTTCAGCGTGTTCCCGGTCAGGCTCAGCGAGAGCAGCGCGCCGGTCATCGCCAGCGGCACCGAGAGCATGATGATGAGAGGATCGATGAAGCTCTCAAACTGCGCGGCCAACACCAGATAGAGAAACACCAGCGCCAGCGCGAAGGCCACGTACATGCTGGCGCCCGACTCGCGGAATTCGCGCGACTGGCCGTCCAGGGCCGTCTGGGTGCCGGCCGGCAACGTCTCGCGGGCGGCTTGCTCGATGAAGGTCAGCGCCTCGCCCAGGGCGACGCCCGGCGCCAGATTGGCGGAGATGGTGGCCGACCGCAGCCGATTGAAGTGGTTGAGCTCCTTCGGCGCCACCGCTTCATTGACCCGGACGAGATTGGAGAGCTGGACGAGTTGGCCGTCGGCGCCGCGCACGTAGATGGCGGTCAGATCGTCGGGCGTCGTGCGATCCTTGTCGGCCAGCTTGACGATCACGTCATACTGCTCGCCCTCCCGCTTGAAGCGGGTGACCTGACGCCCGCCGAGCAACGTTTCCAGCGTGCGGCCGACCGCCTCCACCTCGACGCCCACGTCGGCCGTTTTCTCACGGTCCAACGTGACGGCGAATTGCGGCTTGTTCAGCTTCAAGTCGCTGTCCATGTTCACCAGCCCCGGAAAGGCCCGGAGCTTGGCCGTCAACTGGTTGACCATCGTCTGCAGCTCGGCATAGCTGCCCGCCTGCAGGACGAACATCACGGGCGGATTGCGGAAACTCTGGCCGAGCGAGGGCGGATTGACGGGAAAGGCCAGCACGCCGGGCAGGCTGAACATCTTGGGCATCAGCGACGCGGCGATCGCCTGCTGCTTGCGCTCCCGCTCCGACCAGGGCTTGAGGCTGACGAACGAAAAGGCCGAGGTGACCGGATTGGGCCGCTCCAGCCCGGGAGCGACGACCATGAAGTAGGTCCTAATCTCCGGTACCTGGGCGTAAAACTCCTCCACGCGCCGCGCGTAGCCGTCGGTATAGGCCATGGTCGCCCCTTCGGGCGCCAGCAGCACGCCGATGATGGTGCCGCGATCCTCCAGCGGGGAAAGCTCCGATTTGAGGGTCATGAAGAGCAGGACGATCGCGCCGGCGGCCACCAGCCCCGCGGAGACGATGATCCCGCGATGATTCAGCGAGCGGGACAGCCACGCTTTGTAGCCGGCATTGAGCCGCTCAAGCCACGCTTCGATCCATCGATAGAACCGGCCGTGCTGCCGCTCATGGCGCAGCATCTGCGAGCACATCATGGGGGTCAGCGTCAAGGCGACGAAGCCCGAGACGATCACCGCGGCGGAGACCGTCAGGGCGAATTCCCGAAAGAGCCGGCCCGTGGTTCCCGTCATAAAGGCGACCGGCACGAAGACCGCCGCCACCGTGATCGTCATGGCCAGCACGGCGAAGGCGATCTCCCGGCTGCCCTCGAAGGCCGCCTGCCGCACGGGCATGCCGTGCTCGATCCGCCGGTAAATGTTCTCAAGCACGACGATGGCGTCATCCACCACCAGGCCGATCGCCAGCACCAGCGCCAGCAGGGTAAGGACGTTGACCGAAAAGCCCAGGATGTAGACGAAAATGAACGCCCCCACCAGCGAGACCGGAATGGTCACAAAGGGAATCAGCGTGGCCCGGCCCGAGCGCAGGAAGAGGAAGATGACCAGCACGACCAGCAGCAGCGCTTCGCCGAGCGTTTCGAAGACCGACGTAATCGATTCTTCGATGAACATGGAGCTGTCGAAACCGATCTGCAGCTTCATGCCGGCGGGCAGCGCCGCCACCAGCTTGGGCAGCTCCGCCTTGACGGCCTGGGCCACGGCCAGCGTGTTGGCCGTCGACTGCTTGACCACGCCCACGCCGACGGCGGGGTTGCCGTTGACGCGCACGGCGTTGCGGTCGTCCGCGGCGCCCAGCTCGGCGAACCCCACGTCCTTGAGCCGCACCGGATAGCCGCTGACTTCGCGGATGATCAGCCGGTCGAACTGCTCCGGCGTGCGCAGATCGGTCTCCGTCAGGACGGTGAATTCGCGCTGGCGGCTTTCGATCCGGCCCGACGGCACTTCGACGTTCTGCCGGCGCAGGGCGTTTTCGACGTCCTGCGCGGTCAGGCCGTAGGCCGCCAGCCGCTCCCGGTCGAGCCACAGGCGCATCGCGTAGCGGCGCTCTCCGCCGATGATGACGCTGGCCACGCCCGGCAGCGTCTGCAGGCGGTCGCGCACGTACCGGTCGGCGTAATCGGTGATCTCCAGCGGCGTATGGCGGTCGCTGGAAAACGCCAGCCAGAGCATGGGGAAGGCGTCCGCTTCGATTTTGGCGATCACCGGCTCGTCGGTTTCCTCCGGCAGCAGCCCGCGCACCCGGGCCACGCGATCGCGCACGTCATTGGCCGACGCCTCGATGTCCCGGTCGAGCGTAAACTCCACCGTGATCTGGCTGACCTCCTCGCGGCTGGTCGACTTCATCGTCTTGATGCCCTCGATGCCGGCCAGCGAATCTTCGAGCGGTTGCGTGATCTGGCTTTCGATGATTTCGGCGCTGGCGCCGGGATAGACCGTGCGCACGGAGACGATCGGCGGGTCGATATTGGGGTATTCGCGCACGGCCAGGCGCGTGTAGGCGATGATGCCGATCAGGATCAGCATCAAACTCATCACGGTCGCCAGCACCGGCCGGCGGATGGACAGATCGGGCAGGACCACGGCTATCCTCGCGAGGCGGCGGGAGGGGTTGGGGCTGCCGGACGTTCCGGGCCTCCGCCGGGCCCCATGACCATCACCGCTGCGCCGTCGAACAGTTTCGTTTGGCCGGCGGTCACGACGGTTTCCTGCGGCTTCACGCCGTCAACGATTTCGACCTCTCCGGCGCGGCGCTGGCCGATGGTCACCTTCGTCAGCGCGGCTTTCCCGTCCACCACGCGGTAGACGAACTTGTCGGCGCCCATGGGCACGATCGCCTGCTCGGGGACGAGCAGGGCGTCGGGCCGTTCGGCCAGGACCGCGTTGACGCGGGCAAACATGCCTGGGCGCAACCGGCCCTTCTCATTGGGGATCCGCGCGCGCACCACGAGCGTGCGGGTCGCCTGGTCGATGCGGGGATCGATCGCGTAGACCGATCCGGCGAAATTTTCGTCCGGAAAGGCGTCGACGCCGACCTGGACCGCTCCGCCGATGTGCATTCGCTTCACGTGAAGCTCGGGCACGCGGAAATCGACCTTGAGCGGGTCGAGATCCTCCAGATTGACGATGGCCTGGCCGGGCTGCACATAGTCGCCCGGGCTGACCTGGCGCAACCCGAGGCGGCCGCTGAAGGGGGCCTGAATCATCGTCTTATCCAGGCGCGTTTTGGCCAGCGTCAGGTTGGCCTGCGCTTCTTTCAGCTTGGTCGCCAGTTCGTCATAGGCCTGCTGGCTGATGAGCTGTTCCTCATGGAGCAGTGTGGCCCGCTCATAATTTAACCGGCTCAATTCCAGCGCGGCGGCGGCCTGCTCATATTGCGCCTGCAATTCGGCCGGATCGATGCTGACCAGCAGCCGGCCCTGCTCGACATTCTGTCCCTCCGAAAAATGAATCTGCCGGATCCGGCCGGCGATTTCCGAGCGGATGATCACCGATTCGTTGGCCTGCAACGTGCCGACGGTGCCGACCTCTTCGCGGACGGTGCCGGTTTTGACCAGCGCCGTTTCCACCGGCATGGCGGGCGGCCCGCCGACAG
>JBFMAJ010000199.1:0-3964 GCA_040755775.1 Nitrospirota bacterium | reverse complement strand
GGCATCAGGCCCCGGAGGTCAAGGCCGCCCTGCAGGGGCTGCCCTGCCGGATGATTGTGCAGCGAACACAGCTTGGCACCGCCCATGCGGTGCTTCAAGCGCGCCGCTGGTTTGCCGGGCTGCGAAGCCCCGTGGTGATCCTCAACGGCGATCTGCCCCTGATCACCGCCGAGACGATCCGGCGGCTGATGGACGCCCACCGGAGCCAGCCGGCCACGCTGAGCCTGGCCAGCCTGCGGCTGGCCGACCCCACCGGCTACGGCCGGATCGTCCGGTCGGCCGGCGGCCGGGTGACGGCGATTGTCGAGGAAACGGAGGCCACGCCCGCCGAGCGCGGCCTGTCCGAGGTCAACGGCGGTCTCTATGTGGCCGAGGGCCGGTGGCTGGCCGGCGCCCTGCGAAAGATCCGTCCCGACAACGCCAAGCGCGAATACTATCTGACCGATTTGGTGAAAATCGCCGTCGGCGGGGGCGGCGTCGTGCAGGCGGTGGAGGCGCCGCCGGAGGAATTGCTGGGGGTCAACAGCCGGGCCGATCTGGCCCGGGCCGAATCGCTGGTCCGGCGGCGGATCGTGGCCCGCCACCTGGCCGCGGGCGTGACGATGCGCCATCCGGAGACGGCCTTTATCGATGATGAAGTGGTGATCGGACAGGATGCGGTGCTCTATCCCATGGTGCAACTGGAAGGGCGGACGGTGGTGGGCGCGGGCTCGATCCTGCACGCCGGCGTGAGGGTGCGCGACAGCCGATTGGGCGCGTGCGTGACCGTGCTGGACTCCTCCGTCATCGATCAGAGTGAGCTGGCCGACGGGGCGACCGTGGGCCCGTTCGCCCGGTTGCGCCCGGGCGCGCGGATCGGCCCGGGCGCCAAAATCGGCAATTTCGTCGAGGTCAAGCGATCGACGATCGGCGCCGGCTCGAAAGCGAATCATCTGACCTATCTCGGCGACGCCGTGATCGGCCGGAACGTGAACGTGGGCGCCGGCACGATCACCTGTAATTACGACGGCCGCGAGAAGCACCGCACCGTGATCGGCGACGGGGTGTTCGTCGGCAGTGACGTGCAGTTCGTCGCCCCCGTGCGCGTCGGCCGGGAGGCCGTTATCGCGGCGGGCGCCACGATCACGCGCGACGTGCCGGCCGGCGCGCTGGCCATCAGCCGGACGCCGCAGGCGAACAAGCCCGGCTGGGCCAAGAAGAAATTTGCGAGCAAAAAGAGGAAGAAAAAGTAATAATCAAACGTCCCCTCGCGTATGGGCGATGGGGGACGCGGGGAGGAGCGTGAGCATCGCTCCCCCCGATTGAGCAAGCGCGGAGCGCGAAGCGGAATGTGCGGTATTGTCGGGTATATCGGCACCAATAACGTCGTCCCCTTGCTCATCGAGGGGCTGCGGCGGCTGGAATACCGCGGCTATGATTCGGCGGGCATCGCCTTTTTGCAATCGGGACGGCTCAGCGTCAAGCGCGCGGTCGGCAAATTGGCCAATCTGGAAGCGTCGCTGCAGGGTAACGCCTACCAGGCGAAGATCGGCATCGGCCACACCCGGTGGGCGACGCACGGCCGTCCGTCGGAGGAGAACGCCCATCCGCACACGGCCGGCGGCATCGCCGTGGTCCATAACGGCATCATCGAAAATTATCTGGAGCTGAAGGAGGCGCTGCAGAAGCGCGGCGCCGCGTTCACGTCGGAGACCGACACGGAAGTCATCGTGCACCTGATCCATCAGGAAACGCTGCAGGGCCATGGGTTTCGTGAGGCGGCGCGCCGGGCGCTGCGCCAGTTGCGGGGCGCCTATGCGATTTGCGCCGTCTCCGAACAGGAACCGGACGTGCTGATCGCCGCCCGGCACGGCTGTCCGCTGGTGCTCGGGATCAGCCCCGACGGCGTGATGGCCGCCTCCGACATTCCGCCACTGCTGGCTCATACGCGGCAGATGTTGTTTCTCGAAGACGAAGAGATGGCGGTGCTTACACCGGCCAAGGGGCAGCCGGTGGAGGTGACCGATTTGGAGGGCCGGCAAAAAACGCGGGCCATCGTGACGGTCGATTGGAGCCTCGCAATGGCCGAGAAGGGCGGCTTCAAGCACTTCATGCTGAAGGAAATTCACGAGCAGCCGCGCGCGCTGACCGACACGATCCGCGGCCGATTGTCGCTGGCCACCGGCGAGGTGACGCTGCCGGAGATCGGGCTGACGCCCGAGCAGGCCGGCCGCCTGTCGCGGCTGACGCTGCTGGCCTGCGGCACCTCCTGGCACGCCGGCCTGGTGGGGCGCTACATGATCGAGGAACTGGCCCGCCTGCCGGTCTCGGTGGAAATCGGCTCGGAATACCGCTACCGCAATCCGATCATCGGCCAGGGCGATCTGATCGTCGCCATTTCGCAGTCGGGCGAGACCGCCGACACGCTGGCCGGCCTGCGCGAGGCGAAGAAGAAAGGCGCGACCACGCTGGCGATCTGCAACGTGGTGGGCAGCACGCTGGCCCGGGAGGCCGACGGCGTCATCTACACGCACGCCGGCCCCGAGATCGGCGTCGCGTCGACCAAGGCTTTCACGGCGCAGGTCGCGGCGTTGTTGCTCCTGGGGCTCTGGCTGGGGCAGGCCAACGGCCGCCTCTCGCCCGATGTCCGAAAGAGCGTGGCGGAGGCGTTGATCCGGCTGCCGCAGACGCTGGAGGTTATCCTGCGCCAGGACGAGTCGATCGCAGCCCTGGCCCGCCGGTTCGCCGCCTTCACGCACATGCTGTACCTGGGCCGCGGCGTGTTGTATCCGATCGCGTTGGAGGGGGCGCTCAAGCTGAAGGAGATTTCCTATATTCACGCGGAAGGCTATCCCGCCGGCGAGATGAAGCACGGCCCCATCGCCCTGATCGACGCGTCGATGCCGGTCGTGGTGCTGATGCCGAAGGATCGCGTCTATGAGAAAATATTGAGCAACATGATGGAGGTGAAGGCGCGCGACGGCATCGTGATCGCGCTGGTGACGGAGGGCGACACCGCCCTGGCGTCCCGGGTGGACGAGGTGATCGCCCTGCCCGAGGTTCACCCGCTGCTGCTGCCGATCCTCTACGTGGCGCCCCTGCAATTGCTCGCCTATCACATCGCGGTCATCCGCGGCTGTGATGTGGATCAGCCGCGAAATCTGGCAAAGAGCGTGACGGTTGAGTAGTGGATATGAGACAATAACCACGTGACCACCGCGGAACGCTTTCTTGAAGAGCTGAATCCGCCGCAGCGGCGGGCGGTCGAGCAGACAGAGGGGCCGCTTTTGGTGCTGGCCGGCGCGGGCAGCGGCAAAACCCGGGTCATCGCCCACCGGATCGCCTATCTGATCGCCCGGAAAGGTATCGTGCCGGGGCAAATTTTGGCCGTGACCTTCACCAACAAGGCCGCCGGCGAGATGCGCGAGCGGGTGATCGAGCTGCTGGGGCCGCGCGGCCGGGGCGTCTGGGTCGGCACGTTTCACAGCGCCTGCGTGCGGATGCTGCGCCAGCACGCGGATCGGATCGGTTATGCGAAAAATTTCCAGATTTACGACACCGCCGATCAACTGGCCGTGATCAAGGAAGGCATGAAGGCATTGCAGCTTGATCCGGAACGGTACCGGCCTTCGGCGCTTCTGGGCCGGATCAGTTGGGCAAAAAATCATCTGGTCGCGCCGGCCGCCTTTCAGGATGAGGCCTCGTTCGGCGTGGAGCGGGCGGCGGCGCGTCTCTATCCCTGGTACGCGGAACGGCTGCGCCGCGAGCAGGCGATGGATTTTGACGATCTCCTGCTGAACGCGGTCCGGCTGTTCGATGAGCAACCGGCCGTGCTGGCGCTCTACCAGGAGCGGCTGCGCTATCTGCTGATCGATGAGTTTCAGGACACCAACCCGGTCCAGTACCGGTGGGTCCGGCTCCTGACCGCGCGCCAGCAGAATTTATGCGTCGTCGGCGACGACGATCAGAGCATCTACCGATTCCG
>JBFMAJ010000198.1:0-3978 GCA_040755775.1 Nitrospirota bacterium | reverse complement strand
CAAGCATCCGGCCATTGGGCGCCAAGGATTCGATTTTGAATTGACGGCCGGTCCGGCGACGCTGCGCAGCGATGCGCCGACGATGATGCGCGTGGAGACGCTGGAGGAGGGCGCGGTGTCGGTGGCCGTGTTGAAAGGGGAAGTGCGGGTGATGACGGCCTCGGACAGCGCCTGGATCCGCGCCGGCGAACGGACGCGGGTGACCACGACGGCGTTCGTCGAAACGCCCAGAGCCATCACGCTGGCCCAACGCGATGCATTCGATCAGTGGAATGAAGAGCAGGAACTTCTCCTGGTCCGCGGCGGCTATTCCGACGAGGAGAATCCCGATGTGGGACAGCTCGATCCGTACGGCGAGTGGGTTTCCGTTTCCACGTACGGCCGCGTCTGGCGCCCGTGGGTGGCCGACGGCTGGCGCCCTTATTTTTACGGTCAATGGTTGTGGGTATCGCCGCACGGCTGGACCTGGGTTTCGGCGGAACCGTGGGGGTGGCTGCCCCATCATTACGGTCAGTGGATGTGGGATTCCTTCTACGGATGGGTCTGGGTGCCCGGTTCCCGTTGGGCGCCGGCGTGGGTCATCTGGACGCCCTACGAGAGCGGGTGGGCCTGGGCGCCATACGGGCCCTACGGTCTGCCGGTGACGGTGCTTCAGGTGTCCATCCAGCTCAATTATTGGTGTTGGACGACGCAGCTTGGAAGCGGCGGGTGGCAGCATCATCGCAAGATGTCCGCCGTGCCGGCCGTGAGCCGGCCGCTTCCGCCGGCCAAGAGCCCGCGTCCTCCGCAATTCCAGCCGCCGCGCCATCTGCCTTCCGAGGGGCGCCGGCTTACCGAACAAGTGGCGCGATTGGAGAAAAAGGAAACGCCGCGAGGCAGTTTCTCTCGTTTGTCGGTGTCCGACGCACGCCCTCACCGGCCTGAAAGCCGGATCACCGATGCTGATCGGACCATGGGGCGTCCAGATCGCGCACAGGAGCGCCAAGCTTCTTCGAAAAGGGAGACGGCCCTCGCGCCTTCTGTCTCGGCGCCGCGCGCAAGTCCGCCGGAGCGGCGGGCCTCGCCTCCGGTCATGCCCGAGGACGAGGCGCGCCGGTCCGTGCGGCGCCTCGCGCCGGCGACCCCCACGGCTCCGATGGTTGAGCGGGAAAGGGAGCGCCGCCAGCCGGCCGAACGGCCATTCGTTGATCGAGGCGCCGCGCGGCCCGACCGGCCGTCGCCACCACCGCGTCAGGCGCAGGTGCAGCCTGAGCGGTTCCGCGGTGGGGTCGGCACCGTTCCTTCGCTGCTCCGGCCAGTGAAGCCCGCCGGGAAGCCTGGCGGACAGCCGGCCGGTCAGCCTCGTCAGCCGAATCCCGACCGGCAGGAGGACGCCGAGCGATCGGCGAGCGGCAACAGAATAAGGACAATCCTGCGCTGACGCGGTGATCCCTCCAGCGGGCGCCAGCCCGCGCCGTCATCGTCGGGTTTGACAGAACAGCCCCCCCCATCTACACTGAAAATCAACGGATTTTCGCGTTCTCCGTCGGCGTGCTTCACGCCTTCACGAGGGGAGTTGTGTGCCATGTCGTTGGAACAGGTGGAAACATCGTCCACGTCGCCGCCGGGGCTTCCGCTGACCGACAGAGTGCTCCTCGATCAGCCCTATGCGCAGGAATCGTTTGAAGCGTTGCTCCGGCGATTCCGCGCCGATGAGCCGGCCTCGGGGGGATTCATCGAAGCAATTATCGATCCCGGGCATCGGCTCTATCTGTTTATCGTGCAAAAAGAGCTGTACGCGGCGGCGCGATGGCATCGCGCCCAGTTTCATTCTCTGACGCTCCGGAAATTTTTCCAATTGTTGCACGCCGCCTACGGCGCCAAGATCAACGTGTGGCGAGCCGATCCCATCTTGATCAAAAGCCTGTTGGTGCTGACACAGAAGAGCCCCAGTCTCCAGACGACCTCCGCGGTCGTCAAGCTGGACGGCTTGCTGCAACACCTGGGACAACTCCATCGGGACGCCTTGCTGGTGGTGCATGAGGCGACGGGGCTGACGCTCTGTTACTTTCTGAACGGCCGGCTGGTGTCGCTGCAAAGCCGGAATCCGGCCTGGCAGCGGGGCAGCGGCGACAATGAGGGACGCCTGCAACAAATCGTCGAGGAGACGGCCAAGGCCGAGCCGGTGCCGCTCTCGCTGTTCGAGGACGTTAACGTGCATCCCGCGCTGGACCGCGATCTTCTGGGCGACGTATGGCCGCAGAAGCTGATCGACGCCTTCCTGGCGCGACGGTTCGCGCTGGTGCTGGCCACCGAAGGGGGCAAGGAGGCCCGGGTTATGGTCCGGGGCTCTCAGTTCACCATCGGGCGGGGGCCCGAAAACGATTTGATCCTGAGCGACGCCTCGGTCTCTCGAACGCATTTGTCGATTCGTTACGAGCAGGGCGCCTACGTCGCGCAGGACTTGGAGAGCCGTAACGGCACGATGGTGAACGGCCGGGCCATCACCAGCGCGCCGCTGACCGGAGGCGAGAGCCTCCGGCTGGGCGACGTCGCGCTGCGCTTCATTCCCGAAGCCGACGACGACATCGAGGCCGGAGACCAGGAAGGCGAAACGACGCTGATGAAGCCGGGCGCCAAACCGGCGTCATACGAGCGCACGGGATCGCTCGGATGGTTCGACGTGCTGAACGGCCGGTTGAGCGGGATGCGGATCGAATTGACCAAGGTCAAAATGCTCATCGGCCGCACGAAGGGCGACGTGGTCATCGACGATCCGAAGATTTCCCGCGAGCACGGCTCCATCGAGTGGACGCCCGACGGCTTTCTCTACGTGGACCTCGGCAGCACCAACGGCAGCTTCGTCAATCACCTGGCGGTCACCAGCCAGTTGCTCAAGCACGGCGACGTGCTGCGGCTGGGCGAGACGGAGCTGCGGCTGCAACTGCAGGACGCGAAGTGATCGACCCGTCTACGACCCTCCCGGTCGCGCAAATGGCCCAAGCCGGTTGGCCGGACCTGGGAGCGCTGGCGCTCAAATGGTTTTCCGGCGATCAGGGCGTGATCACGGGCGCCTATCTGTTCCTGCTGCTCTGCGCGGCCATCGGCATCAAGCTCTACCGGTCGTTTCGCGATTCCGTCGGGTCTGGGAACTTCCGGGGACAAGCGGCGCAGCATCGGCAGGAGCACTCGGTTCGGAAAGAAGCCAAGCGCTGGAAACGGGCGAAGGCCTACAGCCGGGCCGGCGAATGCTTCGCCTCCATCGGCGATTATCCGCAGGCGATCGAGATGTTCCGCAAGGCGGGGGCGCAGCGGTCGCTCGCGCAACTTTATCGTCAGCTCAAGCGCTGGCAGGAAGCCGCCTCGGCCTACGAGCAATGCGGGGAACTGGCCCAGGCCGCGGCCATGCATCAAGCGGATCGCAACTATGCCCGGGCGGCTCAATTATTCGCCCGCGTGGGGCAGGTGGCCACCGCCGCTGAAATGTACGAGCGGGCCGGGCAGCCCCGGGAAGCCGCCGAACAGTATGAGCAAGCCGGCGTCGTGGAGCGGGCGGCGCGGCTGTATGAAGAGATGGGACAGGCCGAGAAAGCCGCGCCGCTCTACGAGCAGCATTTTGCGCAAGAGCGCAATCGGTACCGGGAGCCGGGGGGAAGCGAGCCGGGCCAGAGCTTCGATCAGGTGAACACCATCGGCCGGTTGGCGGCGCAGCTCTATTTGCAATCGAATCAGCCCGACCGCGCGGCTTCGCTCTTCGAAGAAGCGGGCGATGCGGGGAAAGCGGCCGCCGCGCACGAAGCCGCCGGCCAATTCGAGGCGGCCGCCCGGCTCTACGAGCAGGCGGGTGATGACGAGCAGGCGGCCCAGTGCTTTGAGCGGGGCGGGCAGCCCAAGCGGGCCGCCGTGCTGCGGGCGCAGCGGTTGTTGCAGGAGGGCCGGTGCGAGGAGGCGGCCCGGCTGTATGAAGAAGCAGGAGAGCTGCAGCAGGCGGCCGAGCTA
>JBFMAJ010000197.1:0-3992 GCA_040755775.1 Nitrospirota bacterium | reverse complement strand
GGTCTGGCGCTGCCCGGCCGGGTCTACGAGAACCGGGAAATTCAAGAATTGTTCAGCGGCTTCGAGATGGTCAATTCCTGTTTTCTCACCAACCAAATGAGGGAAGTGCTGGTGCAGAAAAAGCCCGCCTCCGTGCGGTGACCGCTCCCCGTTCCCTCGCTTCTTGACTTTGGCCGTTCGCCCAACTACGATACCGCTGTCCCACCCGCGGAGAGGCGACGATGCATCGCCGGGCTCGTGTGCTGCTGATTCTCGCCATTCCCACCTTGGCCGGCTGCTTGGTGTCCACCGTGCGCCTGTCGCCGGCTCCGCCGAGCGCCCGAACCCGCCTGCTGCAAACCGATCCGGCCACCGCCTGGACCGTGTTGTTAGAGGTGGTTGAACGGCGGAACCTGCCCATTTTGGCCCTGAAACAAGAGCGGGGCTGGTTGGAAACGGACTTCACCTACTTTCATCCCATGGAGTTCGGCGTGCCGATTCTGGATGGCACGCTGCTGATGGGTTCCTACCTCGACGTCAAGGGCGGGCGGTATCGCCTGTTCTGTAAGATTGCCGGCGAAGGAGCCTACACGTCGGTCAGCATCGATGCGCGGATCGAACGGCTCGAAGCGCGGCACGGCGCCGCGCCGTTGGCGGAGCCGTCCTATTCGCTCGATGCGCCGGCCCGACGAGACTATCTCGTGCGGGTGCCGCAACCCTCGAACGGCGTGATTGAAGAGCTCCTGTTCAAGGAGTTGGAATCGTCGCTGGCCCGCCGGCACGACGGGCAGCAACCGGCCCGGGCGCACAACGGGCGCCCGTCCGGGGATTGACCGGCCGGCGACCGGCTAGCGGGGGGAGGAGCGGGCCGGCTGGCTGCGCGACAGGTAGGCCCATAAGGCGGGATGGCTGCGCTCATCAATGGGCGCATTGAATTCCATGCCGGCGAAATGCGCCTCGCCCAGTTTTGAGCACCATCGAATGACGCCCTCCAGCCCTTCCTGGACCTGCCGTCCCTGACGGTCCAAAAAGGTCAGCCGGATCCGAACGGCCTGATTGACCGGGAGCGGCTGCTGGCAAAACATTTCCAGCCCCCCGCGGCTGATTCCCCCCACGAAGGCGAACCGTCGTTGTTCCGCCGGCGCGATGTTGAGCTCGGCGACGGATTTGATCGACATTCGCTCGTATTTTCTCCGCTCTGCTGACATGCCCCCCTCCTCCACGACCGGATTCGGCCTGGTCTCATCGATAGCAAACTTTCTCCTCCTTGTCAACGCGCCGACGGAATGGCGGCTTGACAGATCGGGGTTTGCTTTCTACCTTTGTAGTGATGGCCGACAGCACCGTGAAACCGGCGCGCCAACCGCCGGCCGCCGCCGAGGCCCCGCATCCGCAGCGCATTCTCCTGATCGTCGACGACACGGCGAGCGTGCGGCAGGCCGTTCGCGGGGTCATGGCGTCGACCAAATTATTCGAGACGATCCTGGAAGCGGACACCGGGTTGCAGGCGCTGGATCTGATGCAGCGCACGCCCGTGGACATGCTGATTTCTGACGTGGTCATGTCGCCGCTGGACGGCTACAAGCTGACGGCCACGGTCAAACGGCAACCGCGGTACAAAAGCCTGCCGGTGATCCTCCTGACCAGCCAGGCGGACTCGGAGGATAAGGTCAAAGGCCTCGAAGTCGGCGCCAATGATTACGTGACCAAACCCTTCGATCACGGAGAACTGATCGCCCGGGTCAAGAACTTGATCCGGATCAAGGAGCTGCAACAGGAAGTGGAGGAGAAAAATGCGGCGCTGGCGGTGCTGAACCAGCGACTGGAAACCATGGCGATCACCGATGAGCTGACCGGCCTGTTCAACCGGCGCCACTTTATCGAGCGCGTTCAGCAGGAATTCGCCCGGAGCAAGCGGTATCACCTGCCACTTTCCTGCCTGATGATCGACATCGACAATTTCAAAATGATCAATGACCGTTGGGGCCACCAGACCGGCGACGCCGTGCTGAAAGAGCTGGGGGCGTTGCTGAAGCGGTCCCGGCGGACCCACGACCTGGTCGCCCGCTACGGCGGCGAGGAGTTTATCGTGATTTTGTGCCAGACCGACCACAACGGGGCGATGCAGTCGGCCGAACAGGTCCGCAAGGCGATTGAAGGTCACGCGTTTTCCGCCGCGGACGGCCGCCCGCTGCAAGTCACCGCCAGCGTCGGCGTCAGCAGCTATCCGGCCCCCGACGTGGTTCAGCCCGACGATCTGGTGCGCGTCGCCGACGGGGCGCTCTACCAAGCGAAGCGCACCGGAAAAAACCGCGTCATTAGTCCGCAATTATAGTCAGGGGGGAGAAGCTCCGTCTCCCCCCTGACAACCCCCCATCGCAAACGACCCGCTCCGACATGGCTCGCGTGTCAAATCAACGCTCGGCTGCCGGGCCGTCCTTCTTTTTCGAGTCTGACGTGTTTTTAATACAGGACGCTATTCAAATAGCCCGAGTTGAGCGCTCTCTTCTGGCAAGAGTGGGATGGGATACTGATCGCTGAAGCAGGCGGTGCAGAAGGTGGGATTTTTTGAGTCGGCCACGGCGCCCAGCATGCCTTCCAGGCTCAGGTAGCGCAGGCTGTCGGCCGTGATGTAATCGCCGATCTGGTCGACGCGGTTGGTCGAGCCGATCAACTCCTCCTTGGTCGGCGTATCGATGCCGTAGTAGCAGGGGGAAATGATCGGCGGCGAGCTGATCCGCATGTGCACCTCGGTCGCGCCCGCCTGCCGGATCATCTTGACGATCTTGCGGCTGGTCGTTCCCCGGACGATCGAATCGTCCACGACGACCACGCGGCGGCCGGCGAGCACCTCGCGCACGACGTTCAGTTTGACTTTCACGCCGAAATGGCGGATCGACTGTTGGGGCTCGATGAAGGTCCGCCCCACGTAATGATTGCGCACCAATCCGGTCTCATAGGGGATGTTCGATTCGGCCGCGAAGCCGAGAGCGGCCGGCACGCCTGAGTCCGGCACGGCGATGACGACGTCCGCCTTCACGGGCGCTTCCTTGGCCAATTGCTGCCCCAGGCGCCGGCGCAGCGCGTACACTTCCCGCCCGAACACCTGGCTGTCCGGCCTGGCAAAGTAGACATACTCGAACACGCAGGGCGCTTTCTGCACGGCCGGAAAGGGATAGTGCGAGGACAGCCCGTGCTCGTCGATCATGATCAGCTCGCCGGGATTGACGTCGCGCATGAATTCCGCTTCGATCAGATCGAACGCGCAGCTTTCCGACGCCACCACCCAGGCATGGCCGCCGAGCGGCGTTTTCATCCGCCCCAGGGAGAGCGGCCGCAGGCCGTACGGATCGCGCACCGCGATGAGGCTCCGCTCGTTCAAGAGCACCAGGGAATAGGCGCCCCGCACCTGCCGCAAGCCGTCGATCGTCCGGTCCAGCAGGGTGTTACCCTGGGAATGGGCGATCAGATGGATGATCACTTCCGTGTCGGTCGTTGATTGGAAAATCGCCCCGTAGGCCTCCAGCTCGGCGCGCAACAGCCGCGCGTTGATGAGGTTGCCGTTGTGGGCCAGCGCCAGCGTGCCGAGCGCATAATCGGCCATCAACGGCTGGACGTTTTTCAAGGTGCTGCCGCCGGCGGTGGAATAGCGGTTATGGCCGATCGCCATCGACCCGATCAGCGGCTTGAGCCGTTCTTGCGTGAACAGCTCATTAACCAATCCGATGCCTTTTTCGACGTGGAATTGGCGGCCGTCGTAGGAGACGATGCCGCTGCCCTCCTGGCCGCGGTGCTGGAGGGCGTACAGCCCCAGGTAGGTCAGATTGGCGGCCTCCGGGTGGCCATAGATGCCGAAGACCCCGCATTCTTCGTGGAATTTGTCCGGTCCGATCGGCGACATTATGGTTCCCCCATGCGGCGGGGCAACTCCTGGCACCAAGTATTATGGAGGGCGGCCAGGGCAATGTCAATGACGACGCGCCCCGTCTTTGGCGGCGCGCCGGCCGAATCCG
>JBFMAJ010000196.1:0-4032 GCA_040755775.1 Nitrospirota bacterium | reverse complement strand
AATCTCCACCCATCTCCACTGAATCTCTCTTCCCATCCCCATCAATCTCTCTTTCCCCTCTTTCTCGTCGCCGTGATCAGATTATTTAATTGCACTGAGAGACGCTCTATCATTTCTAAGGCCGGCTTATATTCGCCATCGATGCCAAGGCGCATCTCTTTCGCAATCAACAGATGGCTTTTTAACTCATAAAGAGAGCCTCTTGCGTTCAGGTAGAACTTCGCTTTATCCATGTAATGATACCGTCCAAATCCTTCGGCAATATTGGCTGGCACTGATAGCGCCGCCCGTTTTACCTGCATCGTAAGGCCGTACAATTCGCCATGCGGAAAATTCTTCGCCATGTCGTATACTGAAAGCACCAGTTCCTTACCTTTCCGCCATACTTCAAGATCTTCAAAGCTTTTTATCGTCTTTCCAACCAATCTCTAGTCTCCACCAATCTCAACCCAATCTCCAATCTCACTTCCTCCCCACCGCCCGCTTCACCCGGTCCACCAGGCTTCGGTACCGCGACGCACGCTCGCCGTCCTTGTGGTAGTAGCGGTAATAGTAGTAGTGGTACCGCGCTTCATCGCCGGAGAGTTTGTTGAGGATCAGGCCGGCCAGCGGCGCCTTGGAATGGACCAGCGCCTGTTTGGCGCCGTTCACGTCGCGCACCGAGGTTTTGCCCGCCTCGATGACGAAGAAGAGCCGGTCGGCTTTGGCGCCCAGAATCGCCACGTCGGTAAAACCCGCCGGCGGGCTGTCGATCAGGATCAGGTCGAACACTTCCCGCAGCTCGGTGAACATCTGATCCAGGCTGCGCCCCACCAGCAATTCGGTCGAGCCCGGCGTGGAGGAGCCGCTGGGCAGCAGGTGCAGCCCCTCGAACCCGGTCGCCTGCACGATCGACGGCCAGGCGGCTTTGCCCGCCAGAATATCGGACAACCCCGGCTTGCGCGAGCGGCCGAAGATCGTGTGCTGGGCCGGCTTGCGGAAATCAGCATCGATGATCAGCACCTTCAGCCCGACGACGCTGAACATAATCGCCATGTTGGCCACCGTCAGCGATTTGCCCTCGCCGGGAGCCACGGAGGTGAGCAGCAGCACCTTGTGCTCCCCCCGCATGAAGTCGATGTTCGTCCGCAGCGACTTATAGGTTTCCGCCGCCATCGGCGATTGCTGCGTGATCAAAAACGGCGCATACGGGTTGTCCTGTGCCGCGGGAGCGGCGGGCTGCGAGGCCATCAGGTAGATCGACCCATACACCGGCAAGCCGATCTGCCGCTCGGCCTCCTCCGGTGTCCGGACCGAGCTGTCGAGATATTCCCGGAAGAAGGCAAGGCCCACGCCCCCCAGCAGGCCGACGATGATGCCCAGCAATAAATTGAAGGCCTTGCGCGGCTTGACCGGCTGTTTGGGCGCCAGCGCCGGATCGACGATGCGGATATTTTCCACCTCGCTCGCTTCCGCGATGCGGGTCTCCTGCTCCTTCTGGAGCAGGAACCCATAAATCCCTTCGGTGGACTTCAATCCCCGCATGACGCCGACCAGCTCCTTTTCCGTCTGCGGGAGATTTTTCATCTGCCCCTCATACCGGCCGATAATCTGGTCGAACGCCGATTCCTGCTCGCGCAGCGCCTGCAGCCCGTTGGCGATCTCCCGCCGGAGCCGGCTCTGCGTTTCTTCCAGCGCCGCGTTCACGGAAATGATCGCCGGATGGCCGTCGGCGTAGACTTTGATCAGCGATGCCCGCTGCACGTGCAGGTCGGCCAGCCGCCGCGACAACTCGGCGATGGCCGGATTGTCCGACAACACGGGCGACAGCATCGCCTCCCGGCCCCCGTGAATCGACGTTTGCAGCGCCTCCAGCGCCCGGCGCTGCATCTCCAACACGGCCTTGCGCTGCTCGACATCGGACAATTTGTCCAGGTCGCTTTTGATGTTGTCGGCCAACGTGACGACGCCCTTGGTCGATTTCATCCGCTCCAGGGCCGACTCGCGCGCGTCCAGCTCGCGGCGCACGCTCTCCAACTGCTTGCCGACGAATTCGCGGGCCAGCGAGGCCTCGCGGCGCACCAGCAACAGGCTCTGGTTGATGTATTCGTCGGCCAGCGTGTTGATGATGAGCGCGGCCTTCCGAGGATCAGGATCCTCCAAGGAGATGCGCAAAATGTTGGTATTGCGCACCCGCTCGATTTTCAGTTTCGTCTGCAGCGACTGAACCGTGTGTTGCGGATCGACGGGCCGGTCCGCCGCTTCCGCGGCGGCCTTATCCAGGCCCAGCCGCGCCACAACCTTCTCCACGACGGTGCGGCTCTTGATGATCTCCTCTTCCGTCCGAAAGGGGTCGGTCTGGCCGAGCATGGGCGCGGCGGCCACGGGCGACAGCGTGAAGGTGGGCCCTTTCTTTTCCTGGATCTGAATCGTGGTGGTCGCCCGGTAGATGGGCGTGGAGAGAAAACTGTAGGCCAGGGCGGCGGCGAAGACGGCGGCGAAAACCCCGGCGATGATCCAGCGCCGCCGCTTCAGCACGATCAGATAGTCGTGCAATGAAATGTCATCCTGGGGTTGCGGGTAGCTCATTCGTTCATCCATCGCCATATTCGATCACCCCTTAATTATTGTTCCGCGCCGCCAGCGACACGGCGATGGCCGACAGCACCACCGACGAGACGGCCGTGATAATCGCCACGTAGTCCTGCCACCATTTGAGCCGCTTCTCCGGCACCACGATCATGTCGCCCGGCTGCACGGAGGTGACGCGCCTGGCGTCCAATTCCTGCTGGCGCCGGTGCACGACGGTCCTTGACAGCTTGGCCCGGTCGTCGCCGCCGCCGGCCAGGCCGATATAGTCCAGCACGCTGCGGTTGCGCACGTACGGATAGGGCCCCGGCTCCTTCACGTTGCCGACGACGTAGACTTGATCTTCGATGATCGGGATCGGGGCGACGCGGCCGTCCTTGGATGGAACGGCGATCCGGTCGCCGTCCTGGATGGCCGTTTGCCGGACGTCATCCGCCGCGAAATCGAGGGGAGCGGCCTCGTCCCCGTCCTCCGCCCGCCGGCTGATGCGGCCGGGATCGGCTTCCGGCTTGAGGCCGCCCGCGGCCGCGATGAGGGTCTCCAGCGTATCGTCCTCCCGCAGCGTGTAGGTGCCGGGCCGCTGCACGGCGCCCTCGACGAGGGCGGTGCCCGTGTTCAGCGGCACGAAAATCGCCGCGCCGTCGGGCACGTAGGGATTTTCCTCCAGGATGCCATCGTACAGAAAGCGGGACACGTCGGCGAACGCCGTCAGCCCGTCGCGCCGCAGCTCGATCCGGCGAAGGGAGCCGCTGGCCGCCACGCCGCCGGCCTGGCCCAACAGTTCCGTGACCCGGGTCACCGGCGTCGCCGGATAGATGCCCGGCTGTTTGACCTCCCCGAGGACGAAGACCTCATACACCCGCAGCACGGCCAGCGTGGCCGCCACGCTGGCCCCCCGGTAATAGCGCAGCGCTTCCCGCGCGATCAGCTCCTGCGTCTCTTTGAGGGTTTTGCCCTTCACGTCGAGCGTGCCGAGCGTCGGCACGACGATTTTGCTCTCCGCCGTGACGATCACTTCGTGCAGCAGATCGACGCCGCCCCAGATTTGGATCTGCAGGCCGTCGCCCGGCCCGATCCGATAGCGCGCGGGATCGATCGGCGCGGACAGCGCCTGCATGGCGGGAAAGCTTCGCCCGGCGAAGGTGAAGGTGCGGCTGGACGGCTCCAGGTGGGCGGGAAGGCGGCCGGGCTCGGGAATCGGCTGCGCCAAACCGAGCGACCCGGTCCAGAGCACGCTGGCGAGCGCCACCCAAGCGGTCCATCGAATGACGGGTCGGATGGCGGCGCGTTCGCCTGGTCGAGCCATGACTATGGGCACGATGGTCTTCCGCAAAAATGGACCAACCGCAGGAGCACAACGCCTGCAAACAAATTGCCTAGGGATTACCACAATTCCGTCGATAAAGTCAAACACCCTCACGCTCTAAGATGAAGAAATTTCACGAATATTTGTCTCCCCAGGCC
>JBFMAJ010000195.1:0-4065 GCA_040755775.1 Nitrospirota bacterium | reverse complement strand
GCCCGCCGCCGAACCGCGTCCCGGCCCGACGGGAATTTGTCGCGAGCGGGCGAAGCGGATGATGTCCCAGACGACGAGAAAATAGCCGGCGTACTCCATCGCGTTGATGACGGTCAGCTCTTCCTTCAGCCGTTCCCAGTAGCGGGTTTCGGGAATGCGGTCGTCGTGGCGGCGCTTGAGCCGCTCGCGGAGCCCCTGCTGCGCCATCTCTTCGAGGTAGCTCGCCTTCGTGTAGCCCGGCGGCACCTGGTAGTCGGGCAGGTGCAATTGGTTGAGCGGCAGCTTCAGGTCGCACTGATCGGCGATCGCCTGCGTGGCGGTCAGCGCGCCGGGCAATTCGCCAAAGGTGGCCAGCATCTGCTCGGCAGATTTGAAATAGAGCTCGTTCGTCTGAAATTTCATGCGGTCGGTCATGGTGACCGTCTTGCCGGTCTGCAGGCAGAGCAGAATATCGTGGGCGTGGTGATCGCCCTGGTGCAGATAGTGGCAGTCGTTGGTGGCCGCCACCGCCAGGCCGGTGCGCCGGCTCATGGCGAGCAAGAGGCCGTTCATCCGGGTCTGCGCTTCCAGCCCGTTGGCCTGCAGCTCCAAAAAGAAGCGGCCGCGTCCGAAAATATCCTGATACTGGGCGGCCGCCGCGTCGGCCTCGGTGTCCCGGCCGTCGGCCAGAAAACTGGGAATTTCGCCGCGTAAACAGGCGCTCAATCCAATTAATCCCTCCGAGTGGGCGGCCAGCAGCTCTTTATCGATCCGCGGGCGGTAATAAAAGCCTTCCAGGTGCGCCGAGCTGACGAGTTTGAGCAGATTCTTGTATCCCGCGTAATTGGTGGCGAGCAGGATTAGATGATAGGAGCCGTGGTGCACGCCGTGGTTTTCCCGGTCCAAGCGGGAACGGGGCGCGATATAGGCCTCCACGCCGATGATCGGTTTGATGCCCGCCTTTGTCGCCTGCTGATAGAATTGGACGGCGCCGAACAAGTTGCCGTGATCGGTCAGCGCCAGGGCGTTCATCCCGTGCGCCTTCGCCTGGGCGACCAGGTCCTCGATGCGGTTGGCGCCGTCGAGCAGGCTGTACTGGCTATGGACGTGCAGGTGAACGAATGGCGTGGTCATTGTTGTCCGCGAAGATGGCCCATTGTAGCGGTCGGGCCGAAAAAGGTCAAGATTGTACAGCCGTAGATAGCGTACGGCCGATGGGGTTTCAGGGGAGCAAGCGACACGCTCCCTGAATTGAGCGAGCATGTGCTATTGCATGCGAGCGGATTGATCAATTTGCACGAGCGCCGGGCGGCGGTCGAGCTGGATCGTCGTGTGGTGGATGTCGAATCGTTCCGCCAACAGGCGGGTCATGCGATGGAGCATATCGGCGTCGTCGCAATCCTCGGCGATGACGCCGTGCACGGTCAGCGCGTGCACGCCGGAACGCAGGGACCAGACGTGCAGATCATGCACGGCCTCCAGCCCAGGCACCGTGCCCAGCGCCGTCATGATCGCGGCCGGATCAACGCCTTTGGGCGTGGCCTCCATCAGCACGTCGATCGATTCTTTGACGACCCCCCAACTGGTGGCCAGAATCAGCCCGCCGATCAGAAAACTGGCGAGCGGATCGGCCACGGTCCAGCCGGTCGCCCAGATGATGAGGCCGGCGGCCAGCGCGCCGACCGAGCCCATGATGTCCCCCACGAGGTGCAGCATCGCCGTGCGGGTGTTCAGCGTCTGCCGCGGCATCGTGGAAAGGAAAAAATAACTCACGAGGTTGGCCAGCAGGCCGAGGGCGGCGATGACGGTCATGCCGGCCGTTTGAATGGGCGGCTGCGCAAAGAGCCGCTGATAGGCTTCGTGCCAAATCAGCCCGGCGATCAGCCAGAGCGCCAAGCCGTTGAAGAGCGCGGCCAGGATTTCTGCCCGGTGATAACCGTAGGTTTTCGCATGCGTCGCCGGCCGGCCCACCAGCCACATGGCGACCAGGGCCAGGCTCAGCGCGCCGACATCACCCAGCAGGTGGCTGGCGTCGGCCAGCAGGGCCAGGCTCCCGGTCAGCCATCCGCCGATCGCCTCGATCAGAAAGAAGAGGAGCGTGATCGCCAGCACGAGGCCGAAGCGCCGGCGGTGTTGGCGATCGGCGGGGTGGCCCTGGTGATGGTGACGCGGGCGCATCGCGTTCCTATTATATGTGTCTTGGCGATGGCCGGCAACGTGAATGTGAGCGTCCCGCGCAGGCTTGTTTTTCCCAAACGGTTTGTTATACTCCTCCTTCCAATGCGGGCGCAGGTGAAGCGGAAAAAAACGGCGTGGGAGCTTGCGCGGCGCCGGGTGACCTGGAAGGTCGTCGCCGTGTTCACCGCCTTCGCCGTGCTGGTCTGGTGGGCCCGCCCCACGGCGCTCTCCGTGGCGGCCGGCGGCGCGCTCATCGCCGCCGGCGAGGCGCTCCGCCTCTGGGCGGCCGGCCATCTGCAGAAAAACGAGCAGGTCACGACCACCGGGCCGTATGCCCACGTCAAAAATCCGCTCTACCTCGGATCGTTGATCATCATGGCGGGCTTCAGCCTGATGGCCTGGAGCTGGTGGCTGCTGGCGGCGGGCCTGGCGGTCTTTTGGGCCTACTATGTCCCCTATAAAAACCAGCGTGAACGCGACCGGCTGCGCGAACGGTTCGGCCAGGAGTGGATCGAGTACGATCAGGCGGTGCCCGATTATCTGCCGCGGTTCACCGCGTATGGTCGTCGGGGAACGGCGCGGTGGAGGCCCGAGTTGGTGATCGAGAACACCGAGCATCGCACGGCGATCGCCGTGGCGGTCGGCGTGATCCTGATCGGAGTGCGGTGGTGGACGCTCGCCCCCTGAGGCGGGCCGATCTGGCAGCCCATACGGTCCGATGGCTGCGCCCCGGCCGCTATTGGCAGCCGGATTTAACGGTGGTGGAGTGGAACGGGCGGTCGTATGTCGTCAAGGATTACCGGGCCCGGCCGCGCGTCTATCGCTGGGGCGTCGGGTTGGTGGCCACCTGGCGGGAGGCGAAAAATTACCGCCGGTTGGCGGGGCTGCCCGGCATCCCGGCCTTTGGCGGCCGGATCGACCGGTACGCGCTGGCGGTGGAGTGGATCGAGGGGCGCAACGCCGACCGCCTCGACAAAGGCGGCGTGCCGGCCTCCTTTTTCGAGGAACTCCGCCGGATTATTGCAAGTGTGCACGAGCGGGGCGTGGTGCTCTGCGATCTGCGCAACAGCAAGAACATCATGGTGACCGGCGAGTGGCGGCCCGTGCTGATCGATTTTTCCACGGCGTTCAGCCGGGGCCGCTGGTGGAATCCGCTGCAACGCTGGCTCTACCGGATTTTCGAGCAAGACGACTATTTGGCCGTGGCGAAGTTGAAGCGCCGGTACGCGCCGGAGTTGATGACCGAGGAGGAACGGTCCGGGCTGGAGCGGGGAGTGCCGTTTGAGCGGCCCGCGCACGCCGCGCGCGACGGGTTCAAGAAGGGGTTGAAATGGATCTTCGGGCCAGGGGGACGACGCAATGAGCACACGAGATGAGGATCGGCCGCACCGGATCGCGCGCGCGCTGCTGAGCGTATCCAACAAGGACGGGCTGGCGCCCTTCGCCCGGGCGCTTGTCGAGCTGGGCGTGGAGTTGATCTCCACCGGCGGCACGGCGCGGCTGCTGCGCGAGCAGGGGCTGCCGGTGCGCGACGTGGCCGAGGTGACCGGATTTCCCGAAATGCTCGACGGACGGGTCAAGACGCTGCACCCCAAAATCCACGGCGGCCTGCTGGGCCGGCGCGACGACCCGTCGCACGTGAGGCAGATGGCGGAGCACGGCATCGCGCCGATCGATCTGGTGGTGGTCAATCTCTATCCGTTCGAGGCGACGCTGGCCAAAGCCGGCGCCACGCCCGAAGAGATCATCGAGCAGATCGACATCGGCGGCCCCTCGATGGTGCGCTCGGCCGCCAAGAATCATCAGGACGTGGCCGTGGTCGTGGACCCGGCCGATTACGAACCGGTGCGCCGGGAGCTGGCGGAGCACGGCGGCGCGCTTCGGCTCGAGACGCGCCGCCGGCTGGCG
>JBFMAJ010000194.1:0-4068 GCA_040755775.1 Nitrospirota bacterium | reverse complement strand
ATTACGGCCAAGGTCCGGCATTGGTGACGATGTGAACTTGCCGCCATGGAAGAGATTGTTGCGAACCCGTCTAACGTACCTCAGGAGCTGCTCTACCTCTGAGAGTTGGTCATCCTCCGCGCTGCTGTCCCAACCGGTGGCTCCATTTATGACAACCTCGCGCCATGGTGGATTGAGGAGAAGATGATCGCAGGCTTGGAGAAGTTGCGGATTTCCACTTGATTGGAAGACGCCCCGTAGTTCTTGTGCGAAGCTATCCCAATCGGGTTTTGCATCAGGCCTCTCACGCGAAGACTGCTTGAGAAACCCGGCTTGTTTAAGGGCGAACTCAAAACGAGCAAATGTAAGAAAAAACTCGAGCAAAAGTTCTCGGTTTACTGTAACATCCATCAGAGCCCTCACCGCCTGCGTAATGGAACCAGAGAACAATTCTATGGGACTTATTCAGGTCGTCGGTGCTCTTGTAAAACCTCTGTGCTAAATGGACATTTCACTTCTACATATCGCCGTAGGACTTCCGCGCTCATAGGAACATTAAGGCCCCATTTGTCATCAATCCAAGCCTGAGCGGTGTACTTACTGGTCTCAATTGCCGTAATGCGCCAAATGTGACCGTCGACGGGATTTTGAAGGCACTCGCCGACTTGGTATTGAGAACAGGCCTCAAGACCAATAAAAGCGAATAGGATGATGGTTGAGGCAAGCCTTGGTTTTGAAACCAGTGGCAAGTGCCCGCCTGACGACGAAACGTTACTTCCGCTTCACCGCGCGCTCGACGGCGGCGGCGATGTGCGGGGCGGTGAGGCGATACCGCTCGAACAGCTCTTTGGGCAGGCCCGATTCGGCGTATGTGTCGTTCAGGCCGATAAACTCCATCGGCACGGGTTTGTTACGGGCGACCACCTGTGCGACCCGGCTGCCCAGGCCGCCATCCAACAGATGTTCCTCGGCCGTGACGATCGCGCCCGTCTCGGCGGCGGCCTGCAGAATCGCCGCCTCGTCGAGCGGCTTGACCGTGTGCATATCGATGACCCGCACCGATAATCCCTTGCGCTGACATTCCTCGGCGGCGGCCAGCGCCTCCCAGACCAGCAGGCCGATCGTAATGATCGTCGCATCACGGCCGTCCTGAAGTTGCTTGGCCCGGCCGATCGTGAAAGTTTCGCCCGGCTGATAGATGACGGGCGATTTGGGGCGGCTGGTGCGAATGTAGACGGGGCCGTCGTGCGCGGCGGCGGCCCTCACCAGCGCCTTGGTCGCCACGGCGTCGGGGGGCACCAATGTCACCACGCCGGGCAGTGAGCAGGCGAGCGCCAAGTCCTCGATCGCCATTTGCGAGGCGCCGTCCTGCCCCAGGCTGATGCCGCTGTGCGAGCCGCAGAATTTCACGTTCAATTTAGGATTGGCCACGCTCATCCGAAGCTGATCGTAGGTTTTGCAGATCAGGAACGCCGCGAACGACGACGCAAACGGGATTTTCCCGCTGCTGGCCAGACCCGCCGCAATGCCAATTAAATTCGATTCGGCGATGCCGACGTTGTAGAAGCGGTCGGGAAAGGCTTTGGCGAAGGCCCGGCTTTTCGTCGAGCCGGACACGTCACCGTCCACCACCACGATCGCCGGATTCTCTTTGCCCAGCTCGGCCAGCGCTTCGCCGTAGGCGTCGCGCGTCGGCGCTCCCATCACTTTCTGGCGGCTCATGCGGCCAGCTCCGCGAGGGCCCGCGCCATCTCGTCTTTCGTCAGCGGGACGCCGTGCATGTCGGGCCGGTTTTCGATGAAGCCGACGCCCTTGCCCTTGACCGTGCGGGCGATGATGACGGTGGGCTTGCCTTTGGTGGTTTTGGCTTTCTCGTACGCGTTGAGGATCTGCGCGAAATCATGGCCGTCAATATCGATCGCCTGCCAGCCGAAGGCTTCCCATTTGGGCACGAGCGGATCAAGGGCCAGCGTCTCCTTCACCCACCCGTCCTGCTGGAGCTTGTTCGCGTCGACGATGACGCAGAGGTTGTCCAATTTATGCGTGCCGGCGAACATGGCGGCTTCCCACACCTGGCCCTCCTCGATTTCACCATCGCCGGTCAGTACATAGGTGCGGTAATCTTTGCGGTCGATCCGGGCCGCCAGGGCCATGCCGATGCCGATCGAGATGCCTTGCCCCAGCGAGCCGGTCGAGGCTTCCACGCCGGCCAGCCGCCGCTTTTCGGGGTGGCCCTGCAGCGGACTGTCCAGCTTTCGCAGCGTCATCAGCAGATCGGTGGGAAAATAACCCGCGTGGGCCAGCACGGCGTACAGCAGGGGCGCCGCGTGGCCTTTGCTCAAGATGAAGCGGTCACGATCGGGCCACTCCGGCTCCTGGGCGCGGTAGCGAAGGACGCGAAAATAGAGGGCAATCAGCAATTCGGTCGCGGAAAATGAGCTCGTGGGATGGCCCGAGCCGGCCGCCGTGGTCATCTGGATGATCTCTCGGCGGATGGTGCGGGCCAGATCGGCCAACTCGGTATCGCGCTGGACAGTTGCTGACGTTTTCATGTGCGAAGGCGACTCACAATAGCAAATGCTTCGGGGCGTGGTCAACCATGGGGCGTAAGGGCGATGGGGGTTGTCAGGGGGAGCCGAGCATCTCACCCTGACTCTATGCTATAACGTGGCCCATGGCCATCTTAAAAGTGTCGCGCCTGGGCCACCCGGTTCTGCGCCAGGTTGCCAAGCCAGTGCCGCCGGAAGCGATCGCCACGCCGGCCATCCAGCAGTTGATCGACGACATGATCGAGACGATGCGCGAGTACGACGGCGTCGGCATCGCCGCGCCCCAGGTGCATCAATCGCTGCAAATTGCCGTCATCGAGGCGGCGAAAAATCCCCGTTATCCCAAAGCGCCGCAGATTCCACTGACCGTGCTGATCAATCCGGAAATCCTTTCGCGCTCGCCGGAGCAGCAGGCGGGCTGGGAGGGCTGTCTGAGCGTCGAAGGGTTGCGCGGACGGGTCCCGCGCGCCGGGCGCCTTTCCGTCCGGTGGCTGGACCGCGCGGGGCGGCCGATCAGCCAGGAAGTTGAAGGCTTTTTCGCCGTCGTCATCCAGCACGAAGTGGACCATCTCCAGGGGAAGGTCTTTCTGGACCGGATGAGCGATCTGTCCACATTGACGCATCTGCTCGAGTATGAGCGCTACTGGCTGCACCGCGATGAGGCGGAAGCGTAAACTCGGTTGACAAGGTTTCGCTCGATAGACTAAGGTAAGGGCCCCAACGCGCCTCTGCGCCGCACCAGGGCGCAACGAAAGGACCATCGATGCCAAAACCCCAGCGCCACGTATTTGTCTGCACCCAGATTCGTCCGCCCGGCCACCCGCGCGGCTGCTGCAACGATCGTGGCGGCAAGGACGTTGTCCTGCAATTATTCAACGAGTTGGAACAACGGCAACTCATCGGCACGGTGCAGGTGACGGAGACCAGTTGCCTGGGGCCCTGTCCGATGGGGCCGATGATGGTCGTCTACCCGGACGGTGTCTGGTACAGCCGGTTGAAGGAGGACGACGTGCCCGAGATCGTGGAACAACATCTGGCCGGGGGCAACCCGGTGGCCCGTCTCAAGGTGCCCGACGAGTTGTGGGGATGAGCGAGCCGGCCTCCTCCGCCGCCGTTCACGTCAGCAAGCTGGTCAAGCGTTTCGGCTCGCTGGTCGCGGTGGACGGGCTCGACCTGGAGATTCAGCCGGGAGAGATCTTCGGACTGCTCGGACCCAACGGCGCGGGGAAAACGACGACGTTTAAAATTCTCGCGACGCTGCTGCGCGCCACCTCCGGGACGGTCGCCATCTTCGGCCGCGACGTGACCGCCGAGCCCGACGCCGTGCGGCGGCTCATCGGCTACGTGCCGCAGGAGCGGGCGGTCGACCGGTTGCTCACCGCCCGGCAGCATCTGCGGCTGTTCGCCGATCTCTATCATTTGCCGCCGGATGCGGCGGCGGCCCGGATCCGGGCGGCGCTGGAGCTGGTGGATCTGGGCGACCCGGCCGGGGAACCGGTCGGCAGATTTTCGGGTGGAATGAAGAAGCGGGTGGAGATAG
>JBFMAJ010000193.1:0-4092 GCA_040755775.1 Nitrospirota bacterium | reverse complement strand
GGTCGTGCTGAATCGGACGAAAGTGATCCCGGCGCGCGTGGTCGGCAAGAAGGCGGAGACGGGCGGCGCCGTCGAACTGCTCTTTCTTCACCCGGCGGGCGACCGGCGCTGGCGGGCGCTGGCCAAAGGATCGCTCCGTGAAGGGCAGCACATTATGTTCTCGGATGGACACCGCGTGACGGTGACCGGCGAGGAGGGTCACGGCTGCTGGCAGGTCAGCCTGAACGGGCAAGGCGATCTTCTGGCCTGGCTGCGCCGGGTGGGGCTGGTGCCGGTGCCGCCCTACATCCGCCGGGACGGCGCAATCCATGAACGGCTGGACCGTCGCCGCTATCAGACGCTCTACGCCAGCGCGCCCGGATCGGTCGCGGCGCCGACGGCCGGCCTCCATTTTTCCGCCGCCCAGCTCCGGCGACTGCGCGAGCGGCGGATTCCCGTGGCGAAGCTGACGCTGCACATCGGCGTCGGCACGTTTCAGCCGATTCGGTGCGATCGGGTCGAACAGCACCGGATGGCGGCCGAATATTGCGAGGTGGATGCGGCGGTGGGCCGCGCCGTGGAGCGAGCCCGCCGGTGGGGCGGCCGGGTGGTGGCGGTGGGCACCAGCACCGTACGCGCCTTGGAAAGCGCGGCCAGCCCGGACGGCGCCGTCGCACCGCTTCAGGGCTGGACGGAGCTGTTCATCCATCCCGGCTACCGGTTTCGCGCCGTCGATGCATTGTTGACCAATTTTCATCTGCCGAAATCGTCGCTGTTGTGCCTGGTCGGCGCGTTTGCGGGGCGCGATCGGCTGCTGGCCGCCTATCGGGCCGCCGTCGAGGCCCGGTACCGGTTCTACAGTTATGGAGACGCCATGTTCATCCGCACAGGAGGAGTCTGATGGAGCCGTCATCGCCGAAGCATGAGCCGGAAGAGGCCCCGTTGCCGATGTCCAGAATGATGGGGGGACAGCGCGCCGCCGCGCGCTCGTCGATCAGCGGATTGAAACCCTTTTTGCTGGTCGGCGTGCTGGTCGTGATCGGCCTGCTGGTCAGTCTGGGCGCCCTGCTTCGCCGCTCCGACCGCGTCGACGGCGCCTTCACGGAACAGGTGAGGGAAGAAGAGCGACTCGGCGAAGGGCCGGCCGGAGAGCCGACGCCGGGGGCGATGACCATCGGCCGCCCGACCGAGGCGGCGAGCGGGGATCCGGCGGCGCCGGCAATGGACGGCCAGCCGGTTTCGCCTTCGGAGTTTACCTTTTACGAGACGCTTAAAAAACCGCCACAGGACCCGGCGGCCACTGTCGGCTTGGCGCCCGCGCCGAAGCCGGCGGCCGCATCGAAACCGGCGGCGGCCAAGCCGGCGGCTCAGTCCGGCAGCCGGGTGATCGACACGGCCGAAGCCGGCGCGTCGGCCCTTCGTTACACCGTGCAGGTGGGGGCCTTTCGCCAGCAACCCGTCGCGGAGCAGATGATCGCCACGTTGAATCGCAAGGGCCACGACGCCTATCTGATGGTCGCGCAATTGCCCGACGGCGTGACCTACCGGGTGCGGGTCGGGAAGTTCGCCACCCGGGAAGAGGCGAATCGGGCGGCGAAAGGGCTCGCCGCGAAGGAAGGGCTGCATCCCTTCGTCGCGACGATTCAGCCGAATTCGTGAATTTCGCGTAGGGGCGCGGCATGCTGCGCCCCTGCGTCGTCCTTACACCAGCGAGAAGCGCCGTTCCCGCGCTTCATGCTCCAGAATCGTAATCGCCTGATGGAGCCGTTGCAGGCGCATGTTCCGTTTGCGGATTCCGTCGATGTCGTTGGTGGGAAATTTGGCCGCCCGGGCCGTCTGCTGAGCCTTTTTTAACTGTTGCATCAATTCCTTGTAGGCGGACGCGTCCAGCGATTTCAGGATCAATGGATTAAAAACGATGAAGCCGTCGGCCACGTCTTTGGCGACGGCGGAGAGGCTCTTCCCGCGAAGCTGCGATTCGGCCATGACCGAGTCCTTCTGCGTTGTGTACGTGTCGAGTCGTCGCGATGGGGGTTGTCAGGGGGAGAGGAGACATCTCCCCCTGACTTCGATCAGTGTAGCAGCCGATTAGCGTCTGTCAAGCCGCTTTACCGCTCCTTTTCCATCTGCCGGTAGACCTGCTCGATATTCAGGGGCAGCCACTCTTTGTACTTCAAATCTTTCTTGTAGGCCGGCATCTTGACCGCCGTTTTGATCTGCTCGAGCGATCGTCCCTGAAGAAACGCTTCCACCACGACGCGGCGAAGCGTGGACAAATAGTTTTCGAACCGCTCCACGCTGGCCCGGTCGCCGACCGGGCCGTGGCCCGGCACCACCCGGTCGAACGGCAGCGCCTTGAGCCGGGCCAAGGTTTTCAGCCACTCGCGGGTCTCGCCCTCGCCCAGCCAGGGCAGCCGGTTGATGTAAACGAGGTCGCCGGTAAAGAGCACGCGCTCGGCCGGCAGCCAGACGACGATATCGCCGACCGTATGGCCGATGCCCAAATAGCGCAACTCGATCGTCCGGTCGGCGATCGGCAGCGTCATCTCGTCGGCGAACGTCATCGTCGGCAGCGTCACCCGAGCGCCCTCGGCCGCCTTGGCGCCGACGAACCGGGCGTACTCCGTCAACATCGCATCGCCGCGGCCGGCGAGGATCGACTGCGTGCGTGAGTGGGCGATGATGCCCCGCGCCGGCCGGATGACGTGATTGGCGAAGGTGTGATCGCCGTGCGCGTGCGTGTTGATCAGGTACAGGATCGGCTTGGTCGTCAATTTTTGGATGGTGGCCAGCATGGCCTGGGCGGCGCGCGGATTGATTTGCGAATCGATCACGACGACGCCTTCGGCGGTCAGCACGAAGCCGGCGTTGGCGTTGCCGTCGGCGCCGATGACCGCATAGACGCCCGGCGCGATCTGCCGAATCGATAACTTATCCGCGGCCGTCGCGTGATTCCACCAGACGAGCAGGACGACCAGGCCGGCGAGCAGGCGGCGCGTCATTTGGCCAGAATACAGGCGGCCCCGTGGCCTGGCGCGATGGTGAACAGGGGCGGGTCTTCCCGCAGGCAGTCGTCGATGCGTTTTGGACAGCGTGAGTAGAATCGGCAGCCGGGTGGCAGATCAATCGGACTGGGAGGATCTCCCTCCAGCATGGGCCGGCTGCGCCCGGCGGCTGGATCCGGTTCACCCCGAGTGTTCACCCCGAGGAGCGAGGGCGCGGCGGCCAGCAGCGCTTCGGTATAGGGATGCTTCGGATGGGCGAACAGCGTTTCGGTGTCGGCCAGCTCGACGATCCGGCCCAGGTGCATGACGGCCACCCGGTCGCTGACGTGCCGCACCATGTGCAAATCGTGAGCGATGAACAGGATCGACAGGCGATAGGCCGCCTGCAATTCCTCAAGCAGATTGATGATCTGCGCCTGGATCGACACGTCGAGGGAAGAGACCGGCTCGTCGGCGACGATGAAGACCGGCTCCAACACCAGAGCCCGGGCGATGCCGATGCGCTGGCGCTGCCCGCCGCTGAATTCATGCGGATATTTGGCCAGGGCCGATTCGTCCAGCCCCACCTGGCGCAATAACTCAATCACGCGCCGCCGGCGCCAGTCCCGGCTTCCGTCATGACCGCCTGTTTCAGGAGGCCCCAGGCGGTGGACGAGCAACGGTTCTTCCAGGATGGCGCCGATCCGCATCCGTGGGTTGAGCGAGGAGTAGGGGTCTTGAAAAATGACCTGCATCCGGCGGCGCAACGCAAACAATTCCCGGCGGTTGGCGGTCAAGAGATTGCGGCCTTCAAACCGGATCTCGCCCGAGGTCGGCTCCAGCAGCCGGAGAATCAGGCGGCCCAACGTCGATTTGCCGCAGCCGGACTCGCCGACCAGTCCCAGCACTTCTCCCGGAAACATCTGCAGGCTGACGTCGTCAACGGCGTGCACCACGGCCCGCTCTCCCGTGCGCGCCCGCCGGGCAAAGAGACCGCCTTCGACGGGAAAATGCTTGGTCACGTGCGCAATATCCAGCAACGGCGGGCCGGCCAGCGCGGGGGCTCGTCGCGGCGTGTCGGCGGCAGGCAACGTCATTGGCGCCTTAGCAGGCCACTCCGGCGCCGGTC
>JBFMAJ010000192.1:0-4106 GCA_040755775.1 Nitrospirota bacterium | reverse complement strand
CCCGGCCTTGGGCGCCGCGCGGGGCCTTGCCCCTGGCGGCTGGGGGGGCCATGCGGCCCCCCGCCCAGCGGCAATAGGCGTCCGCGTCGGCCCACGCAAGATCGATCACGGGATGATTATCCTCAGGCCTGCGATAATCTTCGCCCCACATCGACGGCGGCCGATGGCCGGTCGCCGTCACAAATTGCCGGTATTGGGCGACCGTCGCCTCGTATTGATCGATATAAAATCCTTTCAAAAAAATCTTTTGCTGCGGCGCCTCATCGATCCCGGATTCAAGGAGACCGGCATCCGGCGAGGGTTTGCTGCCCATGAGAAAGCTGCCCGCCGGAATGTAAACCATTCCGGGCGGGGCAGTGGCAGGGTGATGGGTAAAGGGTAAAGGGTAAAGGGAAGAGCAGGCAGCGAGAAGCAAGGATAGAACTATGGAAAAACTCGCACCCGCTTGTTTGCCTTCACCCATTACCCTTCACCCTCTACTCCGCATCCTTCGCGCACCGAAAACCCACGGCGCGGTGCTTGAGCGTGGGGGGCTGGGAAAAACCCCGGCTGGCCGAACGAGACCAGGGCTCATAGGGCGTCGCCCATGAACCGCCCCGGATGACTTTATATTTTTCGCCAAACGCCTCCCGTTGTAACGTGCTGCCGGGATAGGCCTGATACCACGAGTTGGTCCATTCAAACACATTGCCGCACATGTCATGAACGCCATACGGGCTTGCGCCGGCCGGCAGACTGCCAACCGGCGAGGTCCAGCCAATTTTGGTCTCATCCGCGTTGCACTTGTTGCGATCGAATTCGTTTCCCCAGGGCCAAATCCGGCCATCGCTTCCGCGCGCCGCTTTTTCCCACTCTTCTTCAGCCGGCAACCGTTTGCCGGCCCAGTGGCAATAGGCATCGGCGTCATACCAGTCCACGTACATCACCGGATGATTCTCCTGGCCCGGCGGCGGCTCCGGCCCGCTCCAGCGAAAATAGTCCGGATCCTTCTCATCACGGGGAAGCCTGCGGCCCGTGGCCTTGAGAAAGAGACTATACTCACGATTGGTCACTTCGTATCGATCAATGTAAAATGCCGGAAGATCGATCCCCCATTGCGGCAATTCATCCACGCCGACCTGCAGGCCGATTTGCCCGTCCGTGGGCACACTGCCGATGCGGGCTTTCCCTCCCGGGATCAGCGTCATCTTCTGTTCCTGAGCCGTCGAAGGGGCACTCACCGCGCGATGATCAATCACAAAGACTGCGGCCGCCAGCACAGCTACCAGCAACCATGACGCAGCCGGCGGCTTGCACAATCCTGGCACGTTGATCCACGCTCTCTAGCAGCCAGGCTGGCCGAGGTCCGTCTGCGTGCAGGAGGCTTGCTCTATCCCCCCTGAACACCAAGCGGTCGGATCGCCCCCGCCCTCATTGCCAACCCGGAGACTCGCTGGATTCAGTGATGAGTCCACGGCCCGGTAATGGCACGTGGCCATGACCACGCCATGGCAACGCAGGTTGCAGCGGAAACGGCCGACATCGCCCACCCCCGCCGTTGCGGTGCCGTCAAAATACCAGACCGGGAATGGCGCGGTGACCCCCTCCACGCCGTCCCAACGCGAGGTAATCGGCAACTCCCCGATATAGCCGGTCGGCCCCCCGGGAGCGAAGTTGATCAGATGCGTGTCGCTGATCCCGTCGATAATCCCGTCTTCGGCGTCCGGCGGCAATCCCACGCATCCGGGGGTGGGGGCGGTGCAATCACCGCTGAATCCCGCCGCCCCGCTCACTCCCACCACGGTGCCCGAGCCGCTCCCGAAAATGGTGTTTCTCGCCTGCACATTACTGTGGACATTGTTATGGCATTCGTGGCAATAGGCACCGGTTCTCACCAAGTGATACATATGAAGATTTTTTTGCCAAATGCCGAGGGTCCCAGTGCCTCCAGCATCTGTAACACCACCAGCATCTCCGGCCGTTGGCGGATTACCAAAGAAGCCCGTCAAGTTCGAATCAGTCTGGTCGCCATACGCCGGGTCAAAGGCGGCGCGGTCGTGACACTGAAAACAGAGCAGGAAATTATTGAAGTGATTGCTCTGCGGCGCGTCGGGCCCCGCCGGGCTGTTGAAGCCGTCGCTGACGAAGCGGCGAGACGTATTCGCAATGTCGGTGTTATATGGCGCCCTGAGGATGCGCACATGGTTGGAGCCGTGCGGGCCGATCGGCTCGCTGACCCGAGGAGGGCTGGCCGGGCTGCCGGTCACGCCGGCATAATTCGCCGCCAGCGAAGCGTTCGGGACCCGATCGATCGAGTGATTCGTGGCGCTGCTTCTGAGCGTCGACTCGGTAATCGGGCCGAGGAGATTCGCAAAAAAGCCCGTGCCATCCTGATAGGCATCATAAAAATCGTTGTTATGGCAATCGGTGCAATGGATCGTCAGGGTCGTAAGATCAGCGGCCGAGGCCAGGCCGAAGGCGCCTTTGAGCTGGTTGAACAATTGAACCGTCCCATTTCGCCCGGCGGCGACCACCGGGTGATACGCTTTATGCTTTCCGGGGCCGACGATCCGCAGTTGACCATTCTCGGGGTCAGTGCCAATCCCCGCGCTCGGCGCTTGGGGGAACTCTTCATACTGGCCGCCCTGAGGGTCCACCGCCGTGGAGGTCATATTGCTGGCATTCAAGTTGGCGAGCGTATTGGCCGGGCTGAACTCCAATCGTTTGTTGCTAAAGCCCCGATAACTCAGATCCGCCACCGTTGCTTCGGCCCCCGGCTGCGGGTTGGAACGAAAAATCGTGCTGCCGGGGTTGTCGTCCCCCAAAAAGAGGGTGGGCACGCTGTTCCCGTGGCAGCGGAAACAGACTTCGTAGATATAGGGCTCGCGCTTGCAGGGGAACGGATCACAGCCGGTTTCCGTAGAAGTTTCCACGCCCACGACTTTATGATTGTGCGTGACTCCCTTCGTGCCCTTCATCCGGCCCGCCGTGCTCACGCCGCCGAGGTTGGGGTTGGTCACCTGGTGGGGATTGTGGCAATCCACGCACTCGATATGGCGCGAGGCGATCGTATCGGCCGTCAGGGTGCCGGGCGTGAATTCATTTTCCAGCGCGGGCGGAACCGCGGACGCGTACTCCACCCCTTCTTGAGACCGCTTGACAAAAAAGGGCTGATGGCGGCGCGGGCTTGACGTTTTATCATGATTCAGATTCATCGCGCTGCCGCAGTTCACCTGGTTGGCGCACGTTTCGGGACCGGTCACATGATGATCCTTGGCAAACTGCGTGTAGATATCGGGCGCGATCCGCGTGCCGAAACCGGTTAAAAAGCCCGTGTTCGGCCCGGCCGGGAGCGTCGGATACCCCTTCGGCGCCGGTTGAATCACGATGCCGGCGCCCGAGCTGGGCCCCGGTGAATGGCAGAGATAGCAGGTATTTTCAACCGAACTGTCTCCGCCCGGGGCATCGACGCCCTCGCGGTGCAGCCGCATCGCCCCTTGCGCCGTATGGGGATCGTGACAATTCCGGCAGGAAGCCTGCCCGACATTGTGCGCGCCGTCGAAATCATAGCCGGGATTCTGATACGGCGCGGGCGGATAGGTCGCATGCCTCGCCTGGGACACGGCGTGCGTGCTGGTATTGTAGGAGTTTCCGGAGTCAGGCGGTTGATCTTTATCATGGCAGAAGAAGCAGACGAGCCGCTGATTCTCGCTGTTTGCCGAAAGGCCGGTGCCCGGACAGGGATTGGCCGGTTTGGAGCAGTCCACAATCGGCGCCCGTAAAAAGCGCGGGTAGGTCACTGCGTGGGGATTATGACAGGAGGTGCATTGGACCGAATCATACTCGAGTGGATTGTCGCCGGCATACCGGCGCATCGGTCCAATGCCGCCCGGATAAGGCGTTTCCCTCGATGGTCTCGGCGGGGGAGGGCCGGGATTGACCAGTTCAGGATCGCTGTTCAGCAAATCGCTGGTGAATTTAAACGAGATGGCATGATCGTTGCGCAAATTCACGCCAAGCCGGCGAGTATCGCCCGTCAGTTCCCCCCCGGGCCCCAACGGAATCGTTTCCTCTCCCGGGCCGCCGCCCGGAGGCGGCGGGCCGCCGCCGGTGAATGGCTGGCATCC
>JBFMAJ010000191.1:0-4108 GCA_040755775.1 Nitrospirota bacterium | reverse complement strand
GCCTCCAGCCGATTCCAGAGCAGCGCTTTTTGCGGCGAACGGGTGACGAACAGATTAGGACAAGGCAGCAGGCTGCGGCGAAGATATTCGACCGGTTCCCGGTCCAGATCGATCAGCAGCAACTGATGGCACAGCCGTTGCGGGTCCGCCGGCCGGATGCGGCCGTTCGGGGCGGGCGGCTGTTGTGGCGGCGCGGCGCTCATCTAGACCGATACGCAGTGGACGGCCACCACCGTGATGTTATCCAGGCCGCCTTTGGCGTTGGCCCGATTGATGCACTCGGCGCAGATGATCGAGGGGTCCCCGCCGACGGCGGCCAACGCGGCGGCGATTTCCTCCTGATCGAGCATGTTGGTCAGGCCGTCCGAGCAGAGCAGGAACAGGTCGCCCGGTTTCAAGGGAATGGTGAATTGATCCACGTCGACGGTCGGATGCACGCCGATGGCGCGGCTGATGATGTGCTTGAGCGGGTGCGTCGACGCCTCCTCCGCCGAGAGCGTGCCGAGCCGGACGTATTCGTTGACCAGCGAATGGTCGCTGGTCACCTGGCGCAGCTGCCCGTCGCGCCAGAGATAGACGCGGCTGTCGCCCACCGAGCCGACCACGGCCGTGGGCCCCGAGAGCCGGAGCGCCACCAGCGTGGTGCCCATGCCGTGCAGCCGGCGGTCCTCGGCGGCCATGCGAAAGACCTGTTCGTTGGCGGCCTGGATGGCGCGGACCAGCACGCGATCGGCGGGCTCGACCGTGTTCTCGTCGGTCTGGGGGTCGCGCAAAACGGCGAGCACGGTCTCCACGGCCTTCCAACTGGCGACTTCCCCGCCCGAATGGCCGCCCATGCCGTCCGCCACGATGTAAATGTGACGATCCGCATCGACCGCGAACGCGTCCTGGTTGGCCTGGCGGACCTTGCCGATGTCACTTTTCCCGTCGGCGGCGATGGTCAGCATGATCAGGGGCGAAGCCATCCCGGCGGGGCGCCCGCCTTGCGGGCCTCCTCCGACAACGCCCGGGTTTGCTGGTCGATCTTGGCCAATTGCTCGGTGAGCTGGTCGATGTGCCGCTGCAGCATCTGCTGTTCTTGAAGCTCTTCGAGCGTCTCCCGTCCAAAATAGCGCAACTGGTTGAACTTCTGCTCGGCCGCCTCGCGCTCTTGCTGCGTCTTGGTCCGTTGCGCGCGCAGCGATTCCACGCGCGCCTTCCACCAGGCTTCGTCGTGGCCGAACAGGTCGGTCTCTTCGGCCGGCGGCGCCGACTCCGCGGGCGTCGACGGAGCCTCGGGCGAGGCGACGGTCGACAGCTCGGAGCCCGGCCCCCGGTAGGGCTTGGCGGAGGCGCGATATTGCTCGGGAATGCGGCCGGGATCGTCGGTCAAGCCGATTACCCCATCCGGCGTCGTCCATTGATAGACCGCCGCGCCGGCCGGCGTCATGGCGCCCCAGCAGGCCGCGAATGCCCCGGCGACCAACCAGCTCCGGGTGAGGGAACGGCCCGATGTGCGGGGGATTGATCGCTGAGGGTGAGGCTGGCCCACGAAATGGCGCTCGCAATGAAAAGATTGGGCCCCATTCTAACGAATCCCCGATGGTCTGTCCAGCCCCGTGAAGCGCCGTTGAATCATGGCGCCGGCGGATTCGCGCCGTCGGCGGGGGCACCGTCCCGCGGCTTGCCGGTGAACAATTCCGCCACCCCCCGTTCTTCGGCGCGGGCCAGCACGGCATCCAGCGTTTTTTGATCCATGCAACAGAGAACTTGGTTCCGAATCGTCATTCGGTCGCCCTCCCATCCGGTCCGGATCAGGAAGGTCGCGGTTGTCTCGCCGAACTTCACGCGGTAGCGTGACTGGACCGCAGCCTGGGGATTGTCGGGGGGCAGCGGATCGCGGCGGCGTTCCCGCTCGAGCAACGGAATGTGCTGGTCGTGAACGCCGGGCACTTTTTCCCATCCGCCCATCGGCCCCAGGGCGTCGATCAAACTGTCGAAGAAGGCCTTGTAGCGCTCCGGCGTCACCGCCGCCTTGACGTCGGAGTGCAACTGCGCGTACGCGTCCTCATACGCGCCGCGGGTCACCAATTGAAAATAGCCCGCCTCGAAGGCGTTGACTTCGGCCATGCGGCGGCTGTGGGCGCAGCCGGCCAGACTGATGATTGCGAGCAGGCACGTGATGGTTCGGATCATGAAGAGCCCGCTCGGCGTTTCAGATAGTCATACGCGGCAAAAATCCGCCGCAGGCGGGGCTCGGCGGTCCGGTCGCCGCCGCGCGCGTCGGGGTGCAGCTCTTTGACCAGCCGGCGAAAGGCCTTCATGACCGTCCGCAGATCGCTGCCCGCCGCCACGCCCAGCTCCTGATAGGCTTCGGTCGCCGATCCGATTTCGCCGAAGCCGTTTTCTCCGGCGGCCGCGCCCAATCGGCGGAAAAAATCGGCCAGGTTGAACCGGCGGCGCCGCCGTCGGCGGGGACGGTCGCGGAGCTCGCTCTCGATTTCATCGAAGCAATCCTCAATGAAGCTGAGCCGGTTGTCGAGCTGCCGGAGCGCCGCCAGGCCGTCGGCCTCTTCCAGCTCCTGGGTGATCCGGTCGCAGAGGGAGCCGATTTCATCCAGCCGGCCTTCCAGCCGGAAATAGGTGTCCATGCGCTCATGAATGACGCGATCCAGCGCGTAATTCTCGCATTCGGCGTTCAGTTCGCGCAGTTCGGCCGTTCGCCGGCGCAGATCGTGGCGCAGCTTGGCCAATTGATCGGCGGTGTACCAATCGTCCATGGATGCCCGGAGGAGCGCGGTGCGCGCGTATTATACCGCAGGCCCGGCCGAATCCGCCGGGCCGCAGAGCCAGCGGAACGTTTCCGCCCGCGCCTTGGCAATGGCCGCCAGCAGGAGCCGCTGCTCGTCGGAGAGCCCGCGGTAGGAACGGCCCAGGGCCGGAAAATCGCCGTCGATCGGCTCGGGAATCAACGCCCGTTGCCGGGCCGCGCGCGCTTGCGAGGCGATGAAGGCGACAAGGTCGGCCGCCCCCGGAAGCTGCTCGGGGCGGCGGAGAATGTCCTCGGTTTGCGCGCGCCATTCCCAGAGCTGCGCCGCCTTCGACGCGGCCTGCAATTGGGCCATAGGGAGCAGCCGGGCCGCCTCGCGCTGGGGCCGCAGCGATTTGCCCAGGCGCAGCCGCATCAGCAACTCGTCGTGGCTGCACCGCCGGTCGTACGGCGGCAGGGCCTTGATCAATCCCAGCGCCCAGGCCAGCACGCCCAGGGGCTCCAGCCGCCATCCCACGCTTTCGACCAGATCCTCCGTCCAATGGCCGAGCGGCGCGGCCAACAGCGCCGACTCCGATTCCGTCAGATAGGGCCGAAGCCCTTCCGTCTCGATCCACCGGCCCAGATCGGCCACCATCCCCTTGTGGATCTCGACGATCGACAGCTCGTCAAAGCCCTGGATCGTCTGCTCGAATTCCCACCGTTGGATCAGGGCGCCCAGGCCGTGGGCGCGGCAAAAAACCGTCTGCGCCGCCGGCGGGGCCTGCACGAGCGCCGGAGCGTTTGGCTGCGTCATGCAGTGAGTGTAGCAGCCCGGAAAGCCTTGTCAATTCACGGGCGGCGGCCCTTAAAATTCCCGCGCCCAGAGCAGCAGCACGGCGTCGCGGCCCCGTCGCGGCCGGCCGTCATCGATGTGAAACAGCCCGAAATTACGGGTATAGGCAAGCTCGATCTGAGACGCCCAGGGGAAGCCGCTGGTGACGGCCGCCGTCACGGCGCGCAGGTCATCGGTGCGCTCCGCCAGACCGTTGCCCTGAAACCGGAGCAGATCGACCCAGGCCAGCGTGCCGCGCAGGTGCAGGTAGATGAAAAAGAGCAGCTCATAGCGATATTCCAGATTGAGCACCAGATAGTCGGAGGGAAACAATTCTTCGAACGCGGCGCCGGGCGCGAGCGGGCGGGACAAGGCCTCCCATTCGCCGCCGCCCGGCCCGCCGCCCAGGCGAAAGGCGGAGAAGCGATCGAGCCTTGCGCCGACGCCGCCGTAGGCGCTGGCGATCAGCCGATGGCGCTCATCTGAAATGAAGGGCAGGCCGCCGGCCACGACCGCATAGCCGCTGGCCGCCAGCCATGTCCGGT
>JBFMAJ010000190.1:0-4121 GCA_040755775.1 Nitrospirota bacterium | reverse complement strand
CCCCCGGCAACCTGTTTTTTCACTCGTTCCAACCGTTTTTCCAATTGCTGCATTGTCGGCATGTGCCCTCCGCTATCTTTTTTACCAGCTTTTGTACTCGGTGCCGTCCAGCGCCGTCCCGTCGCTTGCCGTATAGACGTCAAACACATCATCGCCGCACCAAGTGGACGCGTCCGGATCGTCCTTGTAGCAACGCAAGCCCCATTCGGCCGACTGGGTCATGGGATCGATCGGGACGCGGCGAAGATAGCGGCGCACGTCCACGCCGCTCGCGACCGCCTTTTCCCCGCTGAGCTTCACCTCCAGCAGGACGTCGAGCGATACGGGATAGCCGAATTCACTGCTGACTTCCTTGCACGTGAGGGCGTTATCCTTGCAGAAGTCGCCGATGAGCATCGGGCCGGCGCGGTTCCAGTCGCGATGAAACTCGTCAATCGCCTGGCGCATCGTCCGCAACTGCTGGCGCAGCTCGATTTCACGGCCTCGCGTGGCGTTCATCTTCACCAGGGGCAGGGCGACGGAGGCCAGCACGAAAATGATCGCCATCGTCACCACCAGCTCCAACAACGTCACGCCCGGCGGGACAGCCCCAAGAGGCCGGCGACGCTGGTGTGGGAAAGGGACGAACCGAGCCGATCGGCTACCGGACAACCACAACCCCTCGGTGGGACGTCACCGGCACGGGGGCGTGGTCCGGATTGGTAAACTGCCCGTCTTTCACGGTGACCGGCGAGGCGCCGACGCCTTTGCCCCGGAAGACCAGCGTGCAGAGCACGCCCGATCCGCGGCTGCCGTCGACATCCGAGAGGCGGAGGAGGCGCAGTTCGACCTGGCCCGACTCGGGGTCGGCCGAGGCCGAAAAGGTGGTCGGCCAATTCTCGCGGCCCAAAAAGTCTCCTTCGACCGCCCGTTGAAATTCCAGCACGTTGGGATCATAGGCCACCGAAAAGAGCGCCTCCGACAGCTTCTCGACGTTGTCGGCCCGAACCTCGACCCTGATCGATTCCTGCGCCGAAATCGTCGGCTGCTCCGGCGCCAGGCGGATCACCCCGCCCGAAGGGCGGCCGTCGGCGGGCAGATAGGTGCCGGACGGAAACGGCGGCGGCGGGCGCATGGAGGGGGGCATCGGCGGAGGCGGCGGCACCTCTTGCGGCGGCTCCATCGGCGGCGCGTCCGACGGCGGAAACTCGGGCATCGGCGGCGGGGCGACGAATTCGCCGGGCTCGCCCGCGCTCGAGGGGCTGCCGCCGAATGACAACCCGGAAAACATCGGCGCCGTCGCATAGGCCTCTTCGGTGCCGGACCAGAACGCCAGCAAGTCGTCGCCCGGCGGCTCGAGCTTGCGGACCACGCGCGGGGTGATCGTCAGAATAATGTCGGACTTGATCTTTTGCTTGTCGGTGTTGGAGAAGAGCTTGCCCAAAATCGGGATGTCGCCGAGCCCCGGGATCTTGTTCAGCGCGGTGCGGTCCTCGTCGCGGATCAGGCCGCCGATGACGACCGTCTCCCCGTCGTGGACGTTGAGCACCGTTTCCGCCGTGCGGTTGCCGAATCGAAATTGGTTGGCCTCCCGGACGAATTCCCCCAGCGACGTCACCTCCAGATTGATTTTCATCCGCACGTCGTTGTTCAGATGGATGGTCGGCTCGATGCTGAGCTTGATGCCGACGTCCTTGAACTCGGTCGACGTGGAGGTGGTCGTCCCGCCCGTCACGGTGGAGGTGGTCGCCGTCGACGTGGTGGTGCTCAACAGGATGGGCACCTTGTCGCCGACGTTGATCTTGGCGGTGCTGCCGTTCAGGGCCCTGATCCGCGGGTTGGCCAGCGTCTGGGCGTCGGAGTCCTGCTTGATCAGGTCCACCACAACGGTCGGCAGGGTCACGAAGATGTCGCTCTTCGTCAAACTGCTCAGATCCGACAGGGTCAGCCCGTCTTCGGAGCCGATGTTGGCCGACGCGCTGTTGCTGGGCTGCAATTGCCAGCCGTATTTGAGAATTTTCGTCCGGGCGACCTCGATGATCTCCACATCGAACGTCACCTCGGCGATTTGCCGGTCGTTGGCCGCAATGATCTTGGCCGCCAGCTCCAGCTTGTCCGCGTTGTCGCGCATGACGATGGCGTTCAGGTCGTTGTTCACGAACACCCGCCGGGTGTCGAGCATCGTGCGCAGGAGATTGACCATCTCCTTGGCCGGCGTCACCGACAGATAGAAGGTCCGGATCTGCAGATCCTCGTACTGGTTGGCCTTCGCCTTGGTCTTGGGCACCACGAGAATGGTCTTCTCGTTGATCCGCTTCATGAAGAGGTTGTTGGTGCCCAGAATGAGATTGAGCGCCTCGCGGAACGAGGCGTCCTTGATGAAGACGGTCACGGGATCGTCTCGAACGTCCCGGTCGAACAGGATATTGACGCCGTAGCTTTTCGCAAGCAGCTCAAAGACCTCCTTGAGCCGCGCGTTTTGGAACTTGATCGTGATCGGCTCGTTGGAGCTGAGCGCCAGCTCTCCGGACGATCCGGCGGCCCGCTTGCGCTGGGTGATCTGCATGACCGCCTCTTGCGCGTCGACCAGGGCCGGATTGCCTTCCAGGGCGGCTTCAAATTCCTGCAGCGCCTCGTCGAGCCGCCCGGCCTTCAATAACTGGCGGCCCGATTGCATGTGCACCTCCGCCTGCCGGGCCTTGACCGCGTCGTCGAAGGCGGCACGGTGCTCGGGCCGGCCGGAATCATAGGTCAGCGCGCGCTTGAACTCTTCAAGGGCGGCGTCAATCTGCTGCTCTTTCAGGAGGGCCTGCCCCCGCTCGTAATGCATGGCGGCGGCCTTGACCCGGGCCTGGTCCAGCCCTTCGCGAAGCTTGGGGTTGTCCGGGGAGTGTTTGAGCGCCTGTTCGTACAGAATGACGGCGCCGTCCCAATTTCCCGAGGCGCCGAATTCCTGCGCCAGGCGGGCCTCGCGGCTGAAGGCGCAGCCGGCGCCGCCGGCCAGGAGCAGGGCGCAGGCCAGCGCAACGGCAGAGCGCCGAAGGGTGAGTCGGGGGAACATCGACGTTATGATACCACGCCTGTTTTCGCTGTCAAGCCAACGACTTAGCCGAGACATTGCCGAAAATGCTCGACCGTGCGCTTGAGCCCCTCCGTCAGCGGGACCCGGGGCGTCCAGTCCGTGGCTTTCTGCAGCCGGGTCGGATCCAGGCAGCTCCGCAACACCTCCCCCGGGATCTCGGGGCCGTGCTGTTCCCGCACGTCCGCGCCGATCAATTGTTTCAGCTCGGCGCAGAGCTCGTTGACGGAGGTCTCCCGCCCCGTGCCGACGTTATAAACGCCTTCCACGCCGCTGTGCAGCACGGCCATGTTGGCCTCCACCACGTCTTCCACAAAGATAAAATCGCGCGTTTGCCGCCCCGTCCCGTTGATCAGCGGCGTCTCCCCTCGGAGCAGTTTCTGGATGAAGATCGACACCACGCCCGCCTCCCCGAAGGGGTCCTGCCGTGGGCCGTAGACGTTGCTGTAGCGCAGGCTCGCGGTCTGCAGGCCGGCGCTCTGACGGAAATAGTAGAGAAAATGCTCGTCCGCCAGCTTGCTCACGCCGTACGGGCTCAGCGGATGGGCGGCATGCTCTTCCGTGGCCGGGAAGGTCTGCTGCTCGCCGTAGATGGCGCCGCCCGACGACGCCAGCGTCACCCGGCGCACGCCGTACCGGACCGATTGCTGCAACACGTTGAGCAACCCCAAAATATTGACCTGGGCGTCGAAGATGGGATCCTTCAGCGACCGCCGGACGTTGATCTGGGCGGCGTGATGGCTGACCACTTCCGGCCGCTCCTTTCGGAAGATCCGCTCCAGCCGGGAGCTGAGAATGTCGGCCTTGTAAAACGTCGCCTCGCGATTGACCTGCTTGCGTTTGCCGGTGGACAGATCATCCACCACCACCACGGCGTAATTTTCCTCGATCAACCGATCGACCAGATGAGAACCGATAAATCCCGCGCCGCCCGTCACCAGTACTTTCACCGATCATCTCCCCCCTTCGTCCATTCCAACCATAAAAAATATTCTTGATTGCCCTTCGGCCCCCGCAGCACGCTGGGCGCGCATCCCCTGACCCGGTAGCCCGCCGACTCGGC
>JBFMAJ010000189.1:0-4142 GCA_040755775.1 Nitrospirota bacterium | reverse complement strand
CGAACGCCCAAATCAAGCCGCCCGCGACGGCGAACACGACGACCAGGAGCCACCAGAGGCGGCGTCGGGGGGAAATCATTAACATATATTAAAACAGGCCGCTTGCTGGAAACGCAAGCAAAGTAGCGCGTTGTGCGGATTGGGCCATCCGTCGAAAGTGTATCTTGACCATCCGAAGGAGGGCTGCTACAGTAAACGATTAACCCCCTCATTTATAGAGCTTCACAACTTCAATTCAATGCCCTATTCCACGGATAATGCTGGTTAAATCATTACGGTGAGCACTCGGTTGAGACCGCTGATATCGCTGAGCTTGGCGTGGGGGTTATGGATGGGATCCGGCGTTGCTTTTGCGGCGATCTTCTATGTTGACCAAAGCCATCCGGCTGCCGATGACGCCAACACCGGCATGAACGAGGCCGCGCCGTGGCTGACCCTCGGTCGGGCGATGCAATCAAGCGTCGTGGCTGGTGACACGGTGTACGTGAAAAACGGTACGTACTCGATCGCGACGTCGGCCGGATTCAATCCGGCTAGTGCGGGAACGCCAGGAAGCCCGATCGCGTACCGCGCCTATCCTGGGCACGCCCCACTCGTCCACAACACCTTCGACGACGACGGGACGATTGGGAATGCCGGGCAAGCGTTCCGCATCACGACAGACTACATCACGCTCGATGGGTTTACGACAGGGCAATACGACGGTGTGTTGGTGTTTGGGTCTTCCTCGGACGATGTGAATGGCACCGTGATCGAAAACATGGTCATTTCGCCCGGCGCCGTCATCCCCAACGCGTGCGGGAACGACAACTACGCCGGGATCTGGTTGCAGGAAGCTCAGGGAACAACGATCAGGAACAACCGAATCTCCGAGGTCAGGTACACGGGCTGCAACGCGTTGAACGCGCAAGGCATCCTGCTGTACGACGCCACGGACACCACGATCGAGCACAACAACATTTGGAACTCCCATGGGGGGATCTCCGATAAAGAAGGCAGCATCCGCACCACGATCAGGCGCAATTACATCTATGACGGCGCGACCACTGCGGCGGGCGACGGCTCGACAGCCTGGTACGTGCAAGGCTTCGACAACCCGCGATGTAACCCCCCGACCGGGGCGAACTGTCCGATCGAGGATTTGGTCTTCACGGAGAACGTGGTTGTCAACGTCGGGATTGGTGCGAGGTTACATAACTACGACTCATCCGGGAATAACGACACGAACATCGACGTGTATAACAATACGTTCTACAACGTCCGAATTGGTTCGGCTGCAAGTGCTCCCGACTTCGTGACGACTGACGTTGATTGGTACAACAACATCGTGGTGGCCAGTGGCTCGGGAAACTACTACGAGTATTCTGTTACGGGTTTCCCAGGCGATCTCGCCTCAAACTATAGCCTGTTCCGAACTCTCGCTGGAAGCGTGCGATTCAACTCGGACGGCACGGTGGAGACGCTCGCGCAGTGGCAAGCACGCGGCTTCGACGCCACTTCGCTCACGTCCGATCCGCTCTTTGTCGGTCCCACCACCACGGCGGCCGGATTCAGGTTGCAGCCAGGCTCACCCGCGATCAGCGCCGGCCGAGTCGGTGGCACCTCGGGTGGGGCAGTCGTCAATATCGGCGCCTATTTGACCGGCAACGAGGTGATCGGCCTGCTCAACGGCAGCTCGCCACCACCTCCTCCTGGCACGGGAGGCGGCGAAGGTGACGGGTCGGGTATGAGTGGTGGGGGTGGTTGCGGCGTGATCCGGAACGAGCCGCCGACTCCCGGCGGCATGGCGCTGTCTGTGCTGACGCTCTTCTGGCCGCTCGCCGTGTTGGCGGGACGGAAGCTTTACAGCCGCTGTTGCTCGGCGTGATAGGAGCTGCGGACTAAAGGCCCCGATTCGACGTGACGAAAGCCGAGTTGCTGACCGACTTCTTTCAGCCGCGCAAATTCATCGGGATGATAGTAGCGGTCGACCGGCAGATGCGCCTTGGTCGGCTGCAGATACTGCCCGAGGGTCAGAATGTCGCAGCCGTGCGTAACCAGATCGCGCATCACTGATTCCGCTTCTTCGACCGTTTCGCCGAGGCCCAGCATCAGGCCGCTCTTTGTCACCAATCCAGCCGCTTGTGCCCGCTGCAAGAGCTCCAAGCTCCATTGATATTTGCCCTGCGGCCGGACAGGGCGATAGAGACGCGGAACCGTTTCGGTATTGTGATTGAGGATGTCCGGTTTCGCGGAGAAGACGACATCCTGCGCGGCGTGCGAGCCTTTAAAATCGGGGATCAGCACTTCGACGGCGCATTGGGGGGACCGCTCGCGCACCCGCCGGATCGTTTCGGCAAAGATCGACGCCCCGCCGTCGGCCAATTCATCCCGGTTCACCGACGTGATTACCGCGTGGCGCAGTCCCAGGCGTTCGATCGCCTCGGCCACTCGACGAGGCTCGTCCAAATCCAGCTCGGTCGGCCGGCCGGTCTTCACGGCGCAGAAGCCGCAACTGCGCGTGCAGGTCTCGCCCAGGATCATGATCGTGGCCGTGCCCGCGTTCCAGCATTCCCAGACGTTCGGGCAGCGTGCTTCCTCGCAGACCGTGTGCAGCTTCAGCTCGCTCACCAGCCGCTTCAGGCGCACGTAATTCTCGTCGCGCTTCGGCGTCACCTTGAACCACTCGGGCAGACGGCGGCCGGAGGGGATATTCTCCGCGTTTGTGTCGATCTGAGTCAGGTCAGCCATTTACTTCGAACGAATGTGAGAAATAATGTCCGATTCTTGTACCTTAAATGTGAATCGCTTCGCCGTAGACGGCGGCGGCCGCTTCCATGACGGCTTCCGAGAGCGTCGGGTGGGGGTGGACGCTGGCCCGCAGCTCGTGCGGCGTGCCTTCCATCACCTGCAACAAGACGCCTTCGCCGATCAATTCGGTCACCTCGGCGCCGATCATCTGCACGCCCAGACATTCGCCCGTCTCGGCGTCGGCGACGACTTTGATGAATCCCTCGGTTTCGCCCAGCGCCAGCGCCTTGCCGTTGGCTTGAAAGGGAAACTTACCAACCTTGACCGTATGGCCGGCGGATTTGGCTTTTGATTCGGTCAGCCCCACGCTGGCCACCTGGGGTTGGCAGTAGACGCAATTGGGAATCTGCCGGTAGTTGATCGGCCTCACCGTTTTGCCGGCCAACCGATCGACGACATTGATCCCTTCGGCCGAGGCGCTGTGGGCCAGAAGCGATTTGCCGGCGACGTCGCCGATGGCGTAGATGCCGGGCGCGCTCGTCTCCAGCCACTCATTGGTGCTGATGTAGCCGCGCTCAGTTTTGATTCCCAGGGCGTCCAGTCCCAATCCCTCGACGTTCCCCGCCCGCCCGGCGGCCAGTAACAACTGGTTGCACTGCAGTTCCTGCGCGCCGCCGCCCGTGGCCGGCTCGATCTGCACGAACAATCCACCGTCTTGCGATTTGATGGAGGCGACCTTGCTCCCGGTGAGAACGGTGATGCCCTGTTTTTTAAACGCCGCGTGCAGCGCTTTTGAAATCTCCTCATCTTCCTGCGGAAGCAGCCGGTCGAGCAGCTCGACGATCGTCACCTGCACGCCGTAAGCGGCGAACACATAGGCGAACTCCACGCCGGTCGCCCCGCCGCCGACAATGGCCAGTTGCTGTGGCAGGGGATTCAATTTCAAGGCCTCATCGCTGGTGATGATGGTTCGGCCGTCGGGGGTAATTCCTGCCAGCGGTTTGTTGCGCGAGCCGGTGGCGATGATCGCCGCCCGCGTGGTGATCTCTGAGTGGTTGCCCGATGCGTCGGTGATCGTCAGGCGATCCTTCGCCGAAAAGGCCGCCGTGCCCTTCAGTAGGTCGATTTTGTGCTTCTTCAGCAATTGGATGACGCCGCGCGTCAGCCGCTGCACGGCCCCGGCCGCCCGCTCCACCGCCTTCGCAAAATCATACCGGAGGTTGTCGTAGTGAATGCCGAATTCCTCGGCCCGCTTGACGAGCGACAGAATTTCGGCGTTGCGGATCAGCGCCTTCGACGGAATGCAGCCCCGATTCAGGCAGACGCCCCCGACGGCCTCCTTTTCAACGACGGCGGTCTTCAGCCCCAGTTGGGCGGCCCGGATGGCGGCCACGTAGCCGCCCGGGCCGGCG
>JBFMAJ010000188.1:0-4153 GCA_040755775.1 Nitrospirota bacterium | reverse complement strand
TTCTCTGCCGGAGCGAGCGAAGCTCGGCGTTCGCCTCCGGCGCGCTGAACAATCGGCTGCTCCTCTGGGGCATTGCGACGGAGCTGGCGCTGATCCTTTGGATCGACTATTCCCGGTGGGGCAACCGGGTGTTCGGCACGGCGCCGATTCCGCCCGAGGTTTGGCTGTTCGTCGTACCGTTTGCGGCGGCCATGCTGGCGTTGGAGGAACTGCGCAAATGGATCGCGCGGCGCTGGCGGTCCGAGGCATACGGCGGGCGCGGGGTGCCCTCATGAAGCCGTGGTACCAACTGACGGCTGAGCAGGCCCTGGAGCGCGCGCAGAGCTCGCATGACGGGCTCTCCGCGGCCGAGGCGGCCCGGCGGCGGCAACAACACGGGCCGAACCGGCTTAAGGAGGAGGCGCGCAAAAGCGGCTGGTCGATCTTGTTCAGCCAGTTCACCGATCTCATGATCATCATTTTGCTGGCGGCCGCGGCCATCGCCTGGGGCATGGGCGATCTGGTCGACGCGGCGATGATTCTGGTGATCGTCGCGCTGAACGCCTCGCTGGGCTTCGGCCAGGAGTACCGGGCCGAGCGGGCGCTGGCGGCGCTGCGCCGCCTGGAGCAGCCCGACGTCGTCGTGCGGCGGGGCGGCGCCTTTGCGCAAATTGCGTCTTATGAGCTGGTGCCCGGCGACGTGGTGGCCGTGAATGAGGGGCAGCGGATTCCGGCGGACGGCCGGTTGCTGGAGGCCGTTCACCTGCAGGTGGATGAATCGCAGCTCACCGGCGAGTCGATTCCCGTGACGAAGCATGCCCGACCGTTGCCCGAACGGGACGTCGTACTGGGGGACCGGATCAATATGGTCTTTATGGGCTCGACGGCCACGACCGGCCACGGCTGGGCGGTCGTCGCCGAGACGGGCATGCGCACGGAGCTGGGCAAGATCGCCCATCTGCTGCAGGTCGCCGAGGAGCGCAAGACGCCGCTGCAGCTCAAGCTGGCCCGTCTGGGTTTTTGGCTGGCCGTGATCGTGGTGGCCCTGACCGCGGCCATCTTTGCCGCCGGCGTGCTGCGCGGCGAGCCGCCCGAGGCGATGCTCCTGACCGCCATCAGCCTGGCGGTGGCGGCCATCCCCGAAGGGCTGCCCGCGGTGACGGCCATTGTGCTGGCCGTCGGCGCGCAGGCGATGATCCGGCGCCGGGCGCTCGTCCGCAAGCTGCCCGCCGTCGAAACGCTGGGTTCAGTGACGGCCATCTGCGCGGACAAAACGGGCACCTTGACGCAAAACCTGATGGCGGTCGAGCTGATCTGGTGCGACGGGCGGCTGATCGACGTGACCGGGGACGGCTACGCGCCGAGCGGCGCCTTCCTCGAGGCCGGCGCCGAGATTGTCCCGAAAAATGATCCGGCGCTGTTCGACCTGTTGCGGGCCGCGGTGCTGTGCAACAACGGCCGTTTGCAGCAGGACGGCGGGCAGTGGACGGTGTTCGGCGATCCGACCGAAGGCGCGCTGTTGGTCGCGGGCGCCAAGGCCGGCCTCTGGAAAGACCAACTGGGCCAGTATCCGCGGATCGCCGAGATTCCGTTCGACTCGCACCGCAAACGGATGACGACGATTCACAAGGGGCCGGACGGGCGGTTCTGGCTCTTCAGCAAGGGCACCATCGAGGAGATGCTGCATCGATCGGCCGATATCCTGGAAGGTGGCGCCGCGCAGCCGTTGACGCGCCAGCGGCGGGAACGGGTCATGCGCGTGCATCACGAGCTGGCGGGCGACGGCGTTCGCGTGCTGGCCTGCGCCATGCGGCCGCTGAAGGCCGTCCCGTCCGACGGACGCCTGGAGGAGGCCGAGCGGGAGCTGCTCTTTTTGGGATTGTTCGGCATCATGGATCCGCCCCGTCCCGAAGCCAAGGCCGCGGTCGCCACCTGCCGTCAGGCCGGCATCAGGCCGGTGATGGTGACCGGCGACCATCGGATCACGGCCGAGGCGATCGCGGCGCATCTGGGCATTCACGATCGCGGCGATCGGATGGTGACCGGCGAGGAATTGGAATCGATGAGCGAGGAGGAACTGGAGCGGCTGGCGCCCCGGATCTCGGTCTATGCGCGGGTGACGCCGGAGCAGAAGGTCAACATCGTGCAGGCCTTGAAGCGCCGGGGCGACGTGGTGGCGATGACCGGGGACGGCGTCAACGACGCGCCCGCGCTGCGGATGGCCGACATCGGCGTGGCGATGGGCCGGAAGGGCACGGACGTGGCCCGCGAAGCCTCGGACGTCGTGCTGCTGGACGACAACTTCGCCACGATCGTGTCGGCGGTGGAAGCGGGACGGGTCATCTATGATAATATCCGAAAATTCACCCGGTACATGCTGGCCACGAACAGCGGCGAAGTGCTGACCGTCTTCTTCGCCATGCTGTTCGGTCTGCCGCTGCCGCTGCTGCCGGTGCACATTCTCTGGATCAACCTGGTGTCGGATGGATTGCCGGCGCTGGCGCTGGGCATGGAGCCGCCGGAGCGGCACATTATGCGGCGGCCGCCCCGGCACCCGGCCGAATCGATGTTCGCCGGCGGGCTGGGCGCGCACGTCGCATGGGTGGGACTGCTGATGGGATTGGGCACGATCGCCGTCTTCGACTGGGCCCATGGCCGCCGCGATCTGAGCCACGCGCAGACGATGGCCTTCCTGACGCTGACGCTGTTCCAGATGTTCCACGTCCTGGCGATCCGCTCCGAGCGCGATCCGCTGTGGGTCATTGGATTGTGGTCCAACTCCAAGTTGCTCGGCGCCGTGGCGCTGGTGATACTCTTGCAAGCAGCCATCACGTACGTCCCGTGGCTGCAGCCGGTCTTTCACACGGCCCCGCTGACGCCGGGCGAGCTGCTGCTGTGCGTGGCGGTCGCCTCGACGGTTTACGTCGCGGTGGAGGGGGAGAAGTGGTGGCGAGCGCGCGGCACCTTGCCGAGCGGGGCGGACCGTTGATCTGGGGAGAGTTTTTGTTCTGCGCCTCGGTGATTTTTGCGGCGGGCTCCCAATTAGCCCGATACGGCGATATGCTGGCCGAGAAGACCGGCATGGGACGGACCTGGATCGGGCTGATTCTGTTGGCCACCGTGACCTCGTTGCCGGAACTGGCCACGGGCGTCAGCGCGGTGACACTGGCGGGCCTGCCGGATATCGCCGCCGGCGACGTGCTGGGGAGCTGTGTTTTTAATTTAATGCTGATTGGGATGCTGGATCTGTTCTATCGGCCGGAGCCGATTCTGTCCCGCGTGGATCAGGGCCAAATCCTTGCCGCCGGGTTCGGGATTCTCCTGCTCGGCATCGTCGCGCTGGGGATGCTGGCCGAGGCGCGCCGGCTCGCCGGCGGCGGGCTGCTGTGGCTCGGCGTGTATACTCCGGTGATCGCCGTTCTCTACGGCATTGCGGTCAGGCAGGTGTTTCAATTCGAGCAGAAACGAATGGCGGCGTTGATCAAGGCGGAAGCCGAAGCGCTTCACTACCGGGACGTGCCGGCGCCGGTGATCTATCGACGAACGGCGGCCGCCGCGCTCCTGGTGATCGGGGCCGGGGTCTGGCTCGCTTTCCTCGGCGGGCGCGTTGCCGACGAGACCGGCTGGGGGCAGACCTTTGTGGGCAACCTGCTCATCGCGGCGTCGACGTCTCTGCCGGAAGTCGTGACGGTGTTTGTGGCGTTGAAATTGGCGGCGCCCGATCTGGCGATCGCCAATCTGTTCGGCAGCAACCTCTTCAACATCGCGATTCTCGCGATCGATGACGCGGCCTACCTGCGCGGCCCGCTGCTGGCCGACGTTTCCTTGGCCCATCTGTTTTCAGCGGTCACGGCGCTGATGATGACCGGCATCTGCATCACGGGGCTGATCTACCGCGCGCAGCGGAAAGCCTGGGTGTTCGTGGGATGGGACACGGTCGCGCTGTTCGGCCTCTATCTGCTCAATGCCTATCTGCTGTTCACGTTCGGGAGGGGGGAGACGTGAGGATACTGCTGGCGGTGGACGGCTCGAAATATTCGCGCTGGGCGGAGGCGCTGCTGATGAAGCTGCCATTGGCCCGGGAGGCTCGCGTGACGATCATGCACGTGGTGGACGTAGCGGCGCTGGCGCAGCCGGCGCTGCTGGCGCCGCCCGCGGCGATTCAATACGGTCC
>JBFMAJ010000187.1:0-4226 GCA_040755775.1 Nitrospirota bacterium | reverse complement strand
AGCTACGCCGAGCTGCTGAAACACTTCTGGCGCACCGTTGATCCGACGACCAAGGACCGGCAGTTCTGCGATGTGGGCGACCAATACCGGACGGCCATCTTCTATCACAACGACGAGCAGAAGCGGCTGATCGAACAATCCAAAGCGGAGATTGAGAAAACAAAGCCGTTCAAGGAGCCGCTCGTCACGGAAATCGTCCCGGCCTCGACCTTCTATCCGGCCGAGGACTATCACCAGGACTTCTACAAGAAGAATCCGGTCCGCTACAAGTTTTATCGGTTCAACTGCGGCCGCGACCAGCGCCTGGCCCAGTTGTGGGGCAAATCGCCCTAAGCCTTCCCAGTTGCCCCATACTCTGAAATGCAGTAGGATTTGGCTATGGCGGAGCGGTTGAAAAACTTCATCAACGGCCGGTGGGTGGAGAGCAAATCCGGCCGCACGTTCAAGAGCCTGAATCCCGCGCACATCGACGAGGTGGTCGCGGTCGCGCCCGACTCGAACGCGGCCGACGTGGACGAGGCGGTCAAGGCCGCCCGCACGGCCTTCCCCGCCTGGTCGCGCATCCCCGCCCCCCGCCGGGGCGAAATGCTCTTCCGGGTGGCCGAGCTGCTGGTTCAGCATAAAGTGGAGCTGGGCAAGCTGGTCACGCGCGAAATGGGCAAGGTGTTGCCCGAGGGGCTGGGCGATGTGCAGGAAGCGATCGATATGGCCTATTACATGGCCGGCGAAGGGCGCCGCCTCTCGGGTGAGACGGTACCGTCGGAACTGCCGAATAAGGATGCCAAGTCGGTGCGGGTGCCGATCGGCGTCTTCGGCTGCATCACGCCTTGGAACTTTCCCACGGCCATCCCCGCCTGGAAGCTCTTTCCCGCGCTGATCGCCGGCAACACGGTGGTGCTCAAGCCGGCCGAGGAGTCGCCGGCCTGCGCCGCCAGAATGGTTGAGATCATGGAAGAGGCCGGCCTCCCGCCCGGCACGGTCAATCTGGTTCACGGCCTGGGCAAGACGGGCGAGGCGCTGGTGAAGCACCCCGACGTGGACGGCATTTCATTCACCGGCTCGATGGCCGTCGGCCGGCGCGTCGAGGCCTTGGCGGCCGCCGGGCACAAGACGTTTTCGACTGAAACCGGGGGCAAGAACGTCATCATCGTGATGGCCGACGCCAATCTGGACCTGGCCATCGAGGGCGCCATCTGGGGCGGCTTCGGCACCAGCGGCCAGCGCTGCACGGCCGCCAGCCGGATCATCGTGCAGGAGCCGGTCTACGATTGGTTCGTCGCCCGCTTCACCAAGGCGGCCGACGGCCTGCAGCTCGGCGATGGGTTGAAGCCCGCCACGCAGATGGGGCCGGTCGTCTCCGAAGCGCAATACAAGAAGGTGCTGAGCTACATCAAAATCGGCCAGAAGGAAGGAGCCACGCTGCTGCACGGCGGCCGGCCCTGCGCCACGGGCGACTGCAAGCGCGGCTGGTTCATCGAGCCGACGATCTTCACCGACGTGACGCCCGCGATGCGGATCGCGCGGGAGGAGATTTTCGGGCCGGTGGTTTGCATTTTCAAGATCCGGCGGTTCGACGAGGCCCTGAAGCTCGCCAACGACACCGTGTACGGCCTTTCCGCCTCGATCTACACGCAGGACGTCAACGCCTCGGCCATCGCCGAGCGGGAGCTGGACAGCGGCCTGGTCTACATCAACGCCTCGACCATCGGCGCGGAAATTCAACTGCCCTTCGGCGGCACCAAAGGCACCGGCAGCGGGCCTCGGGAGGCGGGCGGCCGGGGCGGCGCGCTCGACCTGTACACCAAATGGAAGGTCATTTATCGAGATTTTTCCGGCAGATTGCAGCGCGCCCAAATCGATAAAGAGTAGCCCCAGAATTTACGCTTCACCCGCTTGACAGTCTCCTCCCCTCTGGTACGTTCAGAGGAGCAATTCAACCGTTCTCAGAAGGCCACCGAAACGGCAAACCGCACCGAAAGGGCGGGGCGCAAAGCCGTCGACCTGTACCCCTCGAGACATCGGCATGGTTGGGGGGCATGGTTGGGCGGCTGCCGAAGGGCTGATTTGTGGAAAAGCCCTCGCCATGGTGGCGGGGCTTTTTTTGTGGAAGCGGTGCCTCCTGAGGTCAAAGGAGGAGAACGATGCCGACAACCGACTGGGGCAATATCGCGCTGGCGTTCGCCGCGCTGGTGGGCGTGCTGGGATGGGCGGCCTATTTCGGCGCCTCCATGATTACGAGCCTGCCGCGCCGCCGGCGATAACCCGCCATCGCGTGACATCAAAGCCGGGGGGAGATCACAGCGGTCTCTCCCCGGCCTTTCAGGCCGCCCCGCCATCACTTCCGCTGTTCTTCGCAAATTTTCCAGTTGCGGACGTCCCGCGCTTTCTGTAGCATCTGCCAGATGCACGCGCTGATTGTATTGTGGTTTCAATGGCTCCATGACTGGGGCTATCTGGGCATCGTGGTGCTGATGGCGATGGAAAGCTCGATTTTTCCGGTGCCCAGCGAGCTCGTCATTCCGCCGGCCGCCTACTGGGCCGCGCAGGGACGCTACCAGCTCTGGGGCGTGGTGCTCGCCGGCACGGTCGGCAGCTATCTGGGCGCGGCCGCCACCTATTGGGCCGCCCGCTGGCTCGGCCGGCCGCTGCTGATCCGCTACGGCGGCTGGCTGTTGATCACCGAGGCCAAGCTGCTGCACGCCGAACGATGGTTGCAGCGCTACGAAGCCGGGGGCATCTTTTTCGCGCGGCTCTTCCCCGTCGTGCGCCATCTGATCGGCATTCCGGCGGGCATCGTGCGAATGAATTTTCGCGTCTACAGCGTGATGACGATCATCGGTTCCGGGTTGTGGTGCGCCATCCTGGCCTGGTTCGGCGTGCGCGTGCTGGGCGACCAGCCCCGGTTGCTGGAAGAGCCGGCGCAAATGATTCTTGTCCTGCAAGAGCGGTCGCTCTGGTTCGTCGGGCTGGCGCTGCTGTTGTGCCTGGCCTATTTCGGATACTTGAAGCTGACCGCCGCGTCGGCCCCACGCTCCCCCAAAGACCTCCCCAAACACTTTCATTGACGCTGCCCCCGTAAATCGTCTATGATGGCGAGCCGCTGATCAGCCTGCGATGAAAGAACTCTCACGGACAACGCGGATCATGGAACGCCTGGAGCACTGGTTCGAAACGTTCCTCTGGCGCAGCCGCCTGATCGTGCTGACCGGCGTCATCGCCAGCCTCCTGTCCGCCTTCATTCTCTTCACGATCGCCACGCTCGACGTCTTTTCGCTGATCGCCAAGGTGATCGCCTACGCCGCCGGCCGGAGTCCGGACAGCTACGACGCCTTCCACGGCATGGTCATCAGCCACGTCATCGGCGCCGTCGACGATTATCTGCTGGCCACCGTGCTGCTCATCTTCGCCCTGGGCCTCTACGAGCTGTTCATCAGCAAGATCGACCAGGCGGACGAGGACAGCCACTACAGCTCCAAAATTCTGCTGATCAAAACGCTGGATGATCTGAAGGATCGGCTGGCCAAAGTGGTGCTGATGATCCTGATCGTGACCTTTTTCAAGAACGTCGTGCACACGTCGTTCGAGGAACCGCTCAACATTCTCTACCTGGGCGGCGGCATCCTGCTCGTCGCGCTCGCGCTCTATTTTACCTACCGCTCCAGCCACCACGAAGGCAAATAGCCGGCGTGCGCCGTCGCCCGCTCATCGCGGCCGCGCTGCTGGCGGCCGGCCTGGTCATCCTCGGCGCCGGATGGTTTCTGGCGCTGCCCGACGGCGGCGAATTCGTCGACCAATGGCCTGAGCGCACGGCGATGATGCGCCACCGCGAGGCGCAGGGCATCCGGTCCCGCCCCCTGGCCTGGACGCCGCTGGCGCGCATCTCGCCCGCGCTGCGCCACGCCGTCATCGTGGCCGAAGACGCCAATTTCTATGAACACGCCGGCCTCGATTGGGACGCCGCCTGGAGCGCGCTGCGGCGCAATTGGAAGGAGCGACGACTCCATCGCGGCGGCAGCACGATCACGCAGCAGTTGGCCAAAAATCTCTATCTCGATCCCGGCAAAACCGTCTGGCGAAAAATCACCGAGGCCCTGATCGCCGTGCGGCTGGAGCGGCGGCTGAGCAAATCCCGCATTTTGGAGCTCTACCTGAACGTGGCGGAATGGGGCCGCGGCGTGTACGGCGCGGAAGCGGCCGCCCGCCACTATTTCGACGCCTCGGCCGCC
>JBFMAJ010000186.1:0-4277 GCA_040755775.1 Nitrospirota bacterium | reverse complement strand
ATCATCTGCCCACACCGCAGACTTATCAAAAATGGGCGGCGGCGGCGCCGGCCGGCTTTCGATTTGCCGTCAAAGGCAGCCGCTATATCACCCATATCCTTCGATTGCAGGGAGCCGATGAGGCCTGGGCGGCCTTCTGGCGGAACGCCCGGCCGCTGGGGGAGCGGCTGGGGCCGGTCCTGTTTCAATTGCCCCCCGGTTTTCGCGCCGACCCGGAACGGCTGGCCCGCTTTTTGGCGGTGGTGCGGAAGCGATCTCCCGGCGTCAGGGCCGCGTTCGAGTTTCGCCATCCATCATGGTTCGACGAGCCGATCTATCGGCTGCTGCGCGACGACGGCGCCGCGCTCTGCATCGCGCACTCCACGCGCTATCCCTGCGTGGAGGAGGTAACGGCCGATTGGCTCTACTACCGGTTCCACGGCCCGGAGCATCTGTTCGGCTCGCGCTATACGGAGCGGGAATTACGGCATTGGGCCGGCCGGCTGCGGACGCAGCTCGCGGCGGGGCAGGCCGTCTATGCCTACTTTAACAATGACGTCAAGGGCTATGCCGTGGAAAACGCCCGGCGGCTGCGGGAGCTGTTGCGGGCTCCCGAGACGAAGCGGAGCCGGCCTCGATCATCACCTGGAGCATATCGAGCTCTTGAGGATCAAACCAGATGAATTGACACGCGTGACAGCGGTCGATGATGACGCGGTAGTGGAAGCTGTAAAAGCACCGGATCATCCGGTTCCGGCACGCGGGACAAGCCAAGAGCTGGCTGATATCCCGCTGCAGAGGCGTGCGGCGCCGGACGTGGAAGAGCATGGCATGTTTCTGAAGCTGTTCGGCCTTCCATTTCAGTTGACCGGAAAAGCCGATCTCCCGGCGGGAGATGACTTTGACGAGAGTGTGGTCGGAGACGAGATGCCCCAGGCAAAAACGGCACTCGTACAGCCGGGCTCCCTCATAGTCGATCTCGGTAAGGGCCAGGCGGCACCGCGGGCAGGGACGGGACGAGACGGTCGTCCCGCCGGTTTTTTGCCGGATCATCTCCAGCAGCATCGGGTCGTCGGCGGCCCGCATCACCTGTTGCCAGGTCTTGCGGCAGATCCAGCTGTCCGGCCGCAGGATCGGCAGCGCCAGCAGTTGCCCGGCTGAATAGGGCCCCTTCCAGATCGCGCCGTCCTGAATCCACCAGGCCGTCTCGGGCGATGGGCCGGTGTTCCGTGCTTGAGACCGGCGGCCGATCTCACGCTGGCTGAGAATCGACGCGTCAATTGCGGGGATCGTGGTCCGGGCTAAGGCCGTCAGCACCGCCAATCGCTTGCCGACCGGGGGATGGGTCGAAAAAAGATCTGCCCAGGCGGACTCTTCCTGGTCGAGCGGGCTTTCCCCGGGATTGAGAATAAAAATCGGCGCCAGAGTCTCGTCCAGGACGCCGAAGCCCTGCCAGGCGGAAGAGATTTTTAACAAGGCCTCGGCCAGCGCGGTCGGATTGCTGGTCAACTGAACGGCCGCCGCGTCGGCCAGATATTCCCGTTGGCGGGAAATGGCCATGTTGAGCAGCAGGGCGCCCATCTTGAGGAGCCACAGCGCCACGAGCAGCGGCCAGAAAATCGGATGCCACGCCAGCAGGGCGGCTTCGTTGCTGCGGTTGGTGGTGACGCGACGCAGCAGTTGCGCATAGACGGCAAAGAGCGCGCACGCGATCGTCGTGAGCTGGGCGTCCTTGCGCGCGAGGTGCGCCATTTCGTGAGCGACGACCGCTTCGAGCTGGGGGCGGTTCAACCGGGCGAGCAGCCCCTCGGTGACCCCGATGACGCTGTTGTCGTCCCGGGTGGCGATAGCGCACGCATTGACCGCCAGCGTCGGGATGACCGCGGGCCGCACGGCGGGGCCGCCGGCGGCGATGCGGAGTTCTTCGACGAGGTTGACGAATTGCTGATGATAGCGGTCGCCCGGGTCCGGTGGTTCCGCCCGCAGCGCGGAAAGAATGCGGTTGACGCCGCCCCGGACGGCCGACAGCCAGTGGCCGGCAGCGAGCAGCAACGCGGCCAGCAGCATGAGGCCGGTCTCCGTTGGAGAGAGACGGAAAAACGCGCTCAACTCGGTCCGGCCGTGGATCAGGGGGTGGACAACGGGGTGGGCCATCGCCCAAAGAACCAGGAGTCCCAGAAAATAATAGAACGCCAGGATGAGAAACAGCAGCGCGGCGCGGCGCGCCCGGTCTCGTTGAATCTCGACGTGCGTCGTCGGCACGCTTCAAGTGTAGCCGAGCCGCGGAGTTTGCGCTTGCAACACGACGTCCGTTCAGCCGAGCGTCGATGTGACACGCGAGCCAGGCGTTCCATTCGTATGGCGATGGGGATTATCAAGGGGAGCTGAGCACGCTCCCCTTGATTTCAACGGCTAACGCCCGGCGCGGGCCGAAAAGAGCATCAGTGAGCCGGCGACCATGAGGTAGGCGGCCGCCATCAGCCAGGGCATCGCGCCGGGCACCGCCCAGGGCCAGAAAAGCCGGCCGTCGACGTGGGGCGAATGGATCAGGCCGATCAGGCTGGCGCCGGCCGCAGCCGTCATGTAGCCGGCGGCGGCCTTCAGCCGGTGGTCGATCACTTTGGAGAGCGCGGCGGTCCAGAGTAACGAGGTAATGATGAAGCCGTTGCCCAGCAGCACCAGCGCCTGATGGTTGGCGGCGGCCTCGCCGGCCAGATCACCGGCCGTTTTGCCGAGCGCGCCCAGGAGCGTGGCCGATTGCAGCAGCACCAGATTGCCCAGCACCGGCACCAGGCCGAACGCCACGGCCGGATAGTGGGCCGGCGGCGTGGCGTGAAACGCCTGGGAAAGGATTTCAATGCCGATGAAAATCAGGATCGGCGCCACGGCCGCCTCCGGCAGCCGGTCGACCAGCCAGCCCAGATAGCCGAAGACGCCGCCCAGGCCGATGAAGAGCGCGGTCGCCAGCGTATAGCCGACGCCCCCGCCCATCTGCTTGTAGGCCGGATGGCCGATGTAGGGGGTCGTCTGCACCACGCCGCCGAAAAGGCCACCGATGAACGTGGCCGCGCCGTCGGTCAGCAGAATCGCGCGGGTCGAGTAGTCGTCGCCGGCCACGGCCGCGCTTTCGCAGACGTCGATGCCGCCCACCACCACGGCCAGGGCAAAGGGCAGGGCCAGCGCCAGATAGGGCAGCATGTGGGGCAGGCCGTGCAGAAAGCCCGCCGTCGGCAACGGGATCGCGATCAGCAGCCCTTCGGAAACGTGGTGCGTCGGCTGCGGGATCAGGCCGGCGGCCAGCAGCGCGTAATAGAGGGCGGTGCCGACGGCCACGGCGGCGAGAGCGGCCGGCACATTGCCCGGCAGGCGGACCTTGCCGATGAAGGCGGCCAGAATGATGGCGAGCGACACCAGCCCCACGACCGGCGCGGCGATGATTTTCAACGAGGGGAAAAAGGCGATGAAGAGGATGGCGATCGCGGCGATCGGGCCCAGCAGGGCGGCCCTCGGCAGCGCCTGCCGCACCGCCGGGCCGATCAGGGAGGCGGCCATTTTGAGCAGGCCGGCGGCCATGATGACGGCCATCGAGATCTGCCAGGTCAGCACGGCATCCTGCGTCGCCAGGTAGGCCGGCCCGATGACGCCGAAGGTGAAGGCGAAGAGCGAGGGCGTGTCGATGCCCATCGGCATGGCGGTCACGTCGGTGCGGCCGGTGCGCCGCGCGAGGCGCACCGCCAGGGTGACCAGGACCAGGTTGCCGACCAGCACGGCGACGGCCGTGCCGGGGATCATTTTGTAGAGAATAATGTCGCGGGGCATGCCGAACAGGCCGGTCAGGATCGCCGCCAGCATGACCAGTTGGGTCATGTTGTCGATCATCAGGCCGAAAAAGGCGTTCAGATCGCCGGGGCGGACCAGCGATCGGAGCGTAGGCGTCTCCGTTCGGACCATCCTGGGAGTGGGATCAGCCGGTAATGGTGGAGCCGGGCGATTTGGTCTTGAAGATTTGAATCGCGGCCCAGATCTGGCGGGCGGGCTGGTTCAAGATCAGTTCCGACTCGGTGATGTGGGTGTCGATCAGCTCATACGGGCCGCCGCTGTAGTAAATTTTGCAGCGCTCGATCGTGCAGTTTTTGAAAATGTGGTTGTCGAGCGTCAGGGTTTCCTCCTTGAACGTCTTGTGCTCGACGACGATCGATCGCGGCTCTTGCATGGGCAGCCCTCCGCTAGTGGCCGCACTGTATCATGTCGCGCAGTTCGACACAAGTTGGGATACCAAAGTTTCCGCTTGACAAGAA
>JBFMAJ010000185.1:0-4280 GCA_040755775.1 Nitrospirota bacterium | reverse complement strand
TCGGGGTCCCTCTTCTGCGCGGCAGAAGAGGGATCGGGGTGCCCAGATTTGAACTGGGGACACCCTGCTCCCAAAGCAGGTGCGCTACCAGGCTGCGCTACACCCCGTTCACCCTGAGCGGAAGCGAAGGGATAGGATTTTTCCTCACAAAGATAAATCAGCCACTCCTCGCTATCGCTCGGAGTGGTAGTCGATGTCTGCTTTGCGACATTGACTACCACCAACTCCGCTCCTGGCCGGCGACGGCGGTCGATTTCGTCCGCAGCGCCCGCTCCAGATAGGCCCTAATCTGCTTGAGCGCCTTGCCGCGGTGGCTGACCGCCTGCTTCTGGGCCAGCGTCAATTCGGCGAAGGTCTTGCCCATCGCCGGCACCCAGAAGACCGCGTCATAGCCAAAACCCTGCGCGCCCGTTTCCTGCTCGGTGATGTAGCCGTCCACCACGCCCTCGGCGCTGTAGATGCCGCCGTCGGGCCGGGCGATTACCATCGTGCAGAGAAACCGCGCTCCCCGCTCGCCCCGCGGCCGCCCCGCCAGCCGCTCCAGCAAGAGCCGCCGGTTGTCCGCGTAGTTGGCCGTGGGCCCTGCATAGCGGGCTGAGAACAATCCCGGCTCGCCGCCCAGCCGCTCCACTTCCAGGCCGGTGTCGTCCGCCAGGGCCCATTGGCCCGTCAGCCGCGCCAGCGCCAGCGCCTTTTTGGTCGCGTTCTCCAGATAGCTGGCGCCGTCCTCGACGACCTCCGGCGCGTCCGGCACGTCGGCCGCACTCCTGAGCGTCAGCGGCAAGTCCGCCAACCCGTCGGCGATCTCGCGCAGCTTGTCCGGGTTACGCGTGGAGAGCACCAGCTCCATGCGCCATCACCTTGCCGATCTGCTTGCGCTGCATCGCCATCAATTCCCGAATCCCCTGCTTGGCCAGGCGCAGCATGCCGCCGAGCGCCCGGTCGGCGAAGGGCGTCCGCTCGGCCGTGCCCTGCACCTCGATGAATCGGCCGCCGCCGGTCATCACCACGTTCATGTCCACGTCGGCCGCGGCGTCTTCCACGTAGGCCAGATCGAGCAGCGTCCGGCCGTCGATGACGCCGACGCTGACCGCGGCCACGTAATCCTTCACCGGCAGCACCGACCAGAAGCCGTGCGCGCGGCCGTACTCGCAGGCGTCCACCAGCGCGATGAAGGCGCCGGTGATCGCCGCCGTGCGCGTGCCGCCGTCGGCCTGGATCACGTCGCAATCGAGCAGAATCGTCCGCTCGCCCAGCCCCGCCAGATCGACCACGCCCCGCAGCGACCGGCCGATGAGCCGCTGGATCTCGTGCGTGCGCCCGCCGATCCGGCCGCGCGCCGCCTCGCGCATCGTCCGTTGCATCGTGGCGCGGGGCAGCATCGCGTACTCGCCGGTCACCCAGCCCCGTCCCTGGTTGCGCAAAAAGGGCGGCACGTTCTGCTCGATCGTCGCCGTGCAGATCACCTTCGTCTCGCCCATTTCAATGAGCACCGAGCCTTCGGCGTGGCGGATGAACCGCCGGGCGACCCGGACCGGCCGCAGCTCGTGCGGGGCCCGGCCGTCCGCCCGCTGAAAACGGCGGCTCATTCGCAACCCATGAAAAAATCAGGCACTTTATCCATCTCCGAATATCCGCGCGCCAAAAGCGGAGTCATTATAGCGAAACGCTCGATTTGAGTGCAATGCGAAGGGGACGGGCAACAAGAGCCTGAACCGGCTCTACAACACCAGCTCTTCGGGCTTGAGCCGCTTGCGTTCGGCCTTGCGCCGGTCGTAGGCGCGAGGATCGACCGGCACGTTCAGCTGAAACGTGGTGCCCTTGCCCAATTGCGACTCCACGTCGATGGAGCCGCGGTGCTGATCGACGATGTGATGGCAGGTCATCAGCCCCAGGCCGCTGCCCTCGCGCCCCTTGGTCGTGAAAAAGGGCGTGAAGAGCTTTTCCAGGTGCTCCGCCGAAATGCCGACGCCAGTGTCGGCCACCGAGAGCCGGATGAACCGGTCGTTCGCATTCTCCTCGACGTATTCGCCCGAGACCGTGATCACGCCGCCGCGGCCGGTGGCCTGCAGCGCGTTGAGCAGCAGATTCAGCAGCACCTGCTTCATCCGGTCCAGGTCCCACCGTGCCGGCGGCATGCCCTCGGCCAGCGCCGCCTTGATCGTCACCCCTTTTTTGCGGGCCTCCGGCTCGATGAACTTGATCATGTCCACGACGAGCGCCTTGACGCCCACCTCCTGCAGCGCCAGCGCGGTCTCCCCCGTGTATTTGGAAAAGGCCAGCAGCTCGTGCACCAGGTCCTTGATCCGGACCACCTCGCGCGCGGCGATCTCGTAGAGCTCCTTCCAGAATTCCTGATCGTCGGTCTTGCGCTTGTCGGGCACCATCTGCAGAAAGGTGCTGATCGCCACCAGGGGATTGTTGATCTCGTGCGCCACGCCGGCCGCCATCGTGCCGACGGCCGACAGCCGGTTGGCCCGGGCGATCTTGCGCATCGACTCGATCTTCTCGGCCGTCAGCCGTTCCCGCTCCTTCACCAGAAAATAGCGCTCGACCGCCTGCTGGAGCATGGCGCGCAGCTCCGCCTCGTCGTAGGGCTTGCTGATGTAGCGGTAGACCTCGCCGGTGTTGATCGCGTCGATGGCCGCCTCGATGTCGGCGTAGGCGGTGATGATCATCCGCACCGTGTCGGGCCGCGCCTCCCGCACGCGGGCCAGCAGCATGTTGCCCGTCATTTCGGGCATGCGCTGATCGGACAGGAGCACCGCGATGGGGTGATGCTCGACGATCTCCAGGGCTTCCATGCCCTTGGTGGCGGCGTAGACGGTGAACTGGTCGGAAAACTGGGCCTTGAAGACTTCGCAGGCGAGCTTTTCGTCGTCCACGAAGAGGATCGGATAGGCCTTATAATCCAGTCCCTCGATCATCCCCCGGCGCTCCTCGATAACACAGGCGCCGCCAGCTTATCACGGCGCGGCCGGCGCTTCAAGCCGCCGCGTGCGCGATCGTCTGGTGCGCCGGCAATTCGATCACGAACTCCGTGCCCCGCCCCACGTCGCTGGTGACGCTGATCTGCCCGCCGTGCTCGCTGATGATCCGATGGCTCACGGACAGGCCCAGGCCGGTGCCCTGGCCCACCGGCTTGGTGGTGAAAAACGGCTCGAAGATCCGGGGCAGATGCTCCGGATCGATGCCCTTGCCCGTGTCGCGCACGGCCACAAAGACGCGGTCTCGCTCCCGCCAGGTGCGGATCGTGATCGTGCCGTAGCCGTCGATCGCCTGCAGCGCGTTGTGCAGCAGATTGAGCAGCACCTGGTTGATCTGCGCCGGATCGACCTCCACCTGGCCGATCTCGCCGTAGGCCTTCTCCACGGTGATCCGGTCGCCCAGCTCATGGCGCAGCAGGCTGACCGTGGCGTCCAGGCTGTGGTGCAGATCGGTGGGTTTGATGCCATGGACGTCGATTCTGGCAAACGTCTTCAAGTCTTTGACGATCGCCGCGATCCGCTCGTGGCCGTTCTGAATGATCTCGGCCGCCCGCTCCACCTCGGCCAGCAGCGGATCCATCGCGCCCTGCGACGCCTCCTTCACCCGGGCCAGCGCCCGCTTGAGCACGCTCAGGCTGCCGCGGGAAAAGGAGAGGGGATTGTTGATCTCATGCAGCACGCCGGCGGCCAGCAGGCCGTGCGCGGCCAGCTTTTCGGACTGGATCAACTGCGATTCCGTCTCCTTGAGCTGGTGCATGGCGACCGTCAGCTCTTTGGTCCGCTCCTCGACCTTCTGCTCCAACTCCGCCGACATCTGCTTCACCTCATCGTAGAGCAGCGAGTTGGTCAGAGCGATCGAGGCCTCCACGCGCAGCGTCTCCAGAAACTCCCGCTCCGCGGGGGCAAAGCGCTTCAGATTTTGCTTCGGGCCGATGTTGACCACGCCGACCAATTCACCCTCCCGGTGCAGCGGCAGGCACAGCACGGCGTCGGTCCTGGAGGCATAAACCTTCGCCACCTCAGCCAGCCGAAGTTTTCCTTCGTCACTGGCCCCCGTTAATTGCTTATCAGTACTAGCGTGGGCCAGCTCGGCCAGTTCGACTACCCGCTCCTGTCCCTTCAGCCACCGCAGCCAGGGATCGGCCCCGTCGATTTTGAGCTCGGCCGACCCACCGACCGCCGCTACATAACGCTGCTCCTTGTTGTTCCAGAGCAGCAATGTGGTGGGCTCCGCGTAGAGCACCGTGCGAATCGTCGTCACCAATTTCTCGGCCAATTCCGGAATCGACTTCA
>JBFMAJ010000184.1:0-4322 GCA_040755775.1 Nitrospirota bacterium | reverse complement strand
GCCAGCCGCGGCGTTTCCCGGGACTTCATCTGCGCCGAGCGGTGCATTCCGCTCGGAGAGTGTCTCTGCGGCCAGGCCGCCATGACCGGCGCGTTGGTTTCATCGCCGGACGTGGCGGCCGAGCCCCGCCTCGTTCGCGCGGCCTGCCGGAACGAGCGGTTCGGCTCCGTCGCCAGCATCCCGCTGACCGCCGGAGAGCGGACGCTGGGCGTGCTGACCGTCTACGCGGCGCGGCCCGGCGCCTTTTCGTCGCTGAACCACGAGACGCTGGCGCTGGTGGGCCGGCATATCGGCGTGGCCGTCGACAACGCCCAACTGTACGCGCGCGCCCGCGAGCAGGCCGTGGCGGAAGAGCGCGGATTCATGGCGCGGGAAATTCACGACGGGATCGCGCAATCGCTCGCCTATCTCAATCTGCAAGTCCGGCAATTGAAGGAGCTGCTGCCCTCCGGCGATCCTCATCGGGTGATGGCCGAACTGGACCAGATCCGCCGGGTGGTGGAGGAAACCTACGCCGAGGCCCGGGAGTTGCTGGTCGACTTTCGGGCGGCGTTCAAGCCCGGAGAATGTTTTCTCGACGCGCTGAACCGCCACTTGAGCGAATTCAGCCGGCGGACCGCGATCGGGACGCGGCTGATCGCGGGGCCCGATCTGGGGCCGCTGCCGTCCGGCGCGCAGATGCCGCTCTTCCGGATCATTCAGGAAGCGCTCTCCAACGTGCGCCGGCACGCCGGCGCGCGCCAGGTGACCGTCGAGCTGACGGCCGGCGAGTCGGCGCTGGAGGTGGCGGTGCGCGACGACGGATGCGGGTTCGACGCCGAGGCGCAGGCGCGCGGCGGCTCGGCCCACTTCGGCCTTCAGATCATGCGGGAACGGGCCGCGCGGCTGGGCGGATCGGTGCGGATCGAATCGCAAGCGGGCCGCGGCACGACCGTCCGCCTTCGCGTGGCGCGAGGGGCGCCGGGGGAATAGATCATGGCGGTCACGGTGATGATCGTCGACGACCATGCGCTCTTCCGGAAAGGGTTGTCGGGCCTGCTCCGCCAGCAGGCGGACATCGAGGTGGTGGGGGAGGCCGGCGACGGCGAAGAGGCGATCCGGCTGGCGCAGCGGACGCGGCCCGACGTCATCCTGATGGACCTGAACATGCCCCACCGCAACGGCATCGAGGCGACGATGGCCATCCGTGATGTGCTGCCGGAGACGCGCATCATCATGCTGACGGTCTCCGACGAGGACGAGGATCTCTTCGCGGCGGTCAAGGCCGGCGCCCGGGGCTATCTGCTCAAGAACGTCGAGCCGGAGCAACTGGTCACGGCGATCCACCTGCTGGCCCGCGGCGAGCCGGTCATCCCGCACGCGATGGCCTCGAAATTGCTGACCGAATTCACCTCCATGGCCCACCGGGCGGACCGTCCGCCCGAGGTTAAAACCACGCCGCTCACGCCTCGCGAAACCGAGATCCTGCAATGGCTGGCCAAAGGCCACAGCAACAAGGAAATCGCCGCCCAGCTCAACATCTCCGATCAGACGGTCAAAATTCATCTCCGGAACATCATGAAAAAGCTCCATATGAACAGCCGCGTCCAGGCGGCGGTCTACGCCTACCGGGAAGGGCTGATGGCAGAGGCGCCCTCGCCGCGGGCTCGCCCCGGCGCCTGAGCCCCCTTACCCATTCGGGTGAGCGAGCCCTCCCCCGTTGTATTCGACGAAATAGGCCGTTTGCGGAATAGACGGCAGCGGGTCATTTCCACTATGGTGGAGCCATCCACCATGGCGGCGGACCCGGATGCACAAGCGGCGACTTCTCCTGATTGCGAGCCGGTCGTTATTCGGGACCGGCGTGGCCGCCCTGCTCGATCAGCAGCGGAATCAGTTGAGGGTCAAAATGGTGCCCACGGTGGAGCAGGCGCTTCGAACGAGCAGCCAGTTTTTCCCCGATGTCGTCGTCTGCTTCAAGGAGAGCAGCGCGCCGGGGGAGCAGGCCGCCCTGCAAGAGCTGGCTGTCCGCTATCATGCGCGCGTGATTCACTGCACGCTGGAGTCGGACCGGCTGACGGTCTACGATCAGACCCGAATCGAACATGCGACGGTGGACGATCTGCTGGCCGCCGTGCTGAAGTGAATGCGACGTGAGTCAAGGAGAGCCATCATGAATACATCAGGCGCGCATCGCCATGGAATGACCATTATTGCCGCCCTCATCGGGTCGCTTCTGCCGCTCGGCCCGGCGTTGATCCCGGCGGCGACGGCCGGCGAAGAGCATCAGCACGCCGCGACGGCGGTGGCCCAGCCCCAGGAGCTGTCTTCCTGGGAGGAGCAGTTCAAGGCGCAGCTTGAACGGGAAGACGCCGCCGGCGGCCGGGCGGGTCATCGCGAGCAAGTGGAACAGGCGATGAAGAAGCTGATGGACGAAATCGCCAAGGGCACGGGCGGCCACTCCACGCATGCCAGCCAGGGGCCATACAGCGATGCGGCCATGGCCCAGCAGATGGACAAGAGCTATTTTCTCGGGCCGACGGGGGTCGGCGAAACGGTGACGGCCGGCGGCCGGTGTCCCAAGGGCGCGCCCGTCAAGGCCTACGATGTCTCGGCGATCAACGTGGAAATCACGCTCAATCAGTGGCTGGACTATCATCCCGGCTACATGTACGTGCTGACCGAGAACCTCCAGAGCGTCCGCGATGAGGAGAAAGCCAACGCGGCCGCCCGCGCGGCGTCGGGGTACACGCCCGGCGCGGTGACCACCGGCCTTCAGACCGACGCGATCCAGCCGTTGGTCCTCCGCGGGAACCAGGGGGATTGCGTGGTCGTCACCCTGCGCAACAAGCTGGACGGCGAAGACGTCGGCATTCACATCCATGGCTCCAGCATGATCATCCAATCGACCGGCCAGGCCGCCACGGCGGCGAACCCCGATTCGACGGTCGAAGAAGGCCGATCCCAGGTGTTTGAGTGGTATATCCGCCCCGATGAGCAGGAGGGGTCTCATATGCTCCACAGCCATGTCGGCCGGGAGCAGGCCAGCCTCGGAATGATCGGCGCGTTTATCGTCGAGCCGATGGGATCGAAGTACCTTGATCCCATTACCGGGAAAGACACCAAGAGCGGCTGGCAGGCGATGATCGAGGATCCGAAGGCGCCCGACTTCCGGGAATACGTCATTTTCTACCATGAGATCGGGGATGAATCATTCCGGCCGCTGAACCGCTACGGCGAGATGATTCCGCAGCGCGATCCGAACACCGACGCCTACCGGCCGTCCGCCCGCGCGCTCAATTATCGCAGCGAGCCGTTCGGGGTCAACAATCTGGCGCTGCAGGAGAAATATTTCCATTTTGAAGACGAGTCGATGGCCTACAGCTCCTACACGTTCGGCGATGTCCCGACCCCGTTGCCCCGGGGCTATCTGGGCGATCCGAATAAATGGCGGCTGATTCACGGCGGGGGAGAGGTCTTTCATTCCCACCATCCGCATGGAGGATCGATCCGCTGGCTGCGCCAGCCGAAGGCCGACGGCAAGGGGGATTTTCTGTTGACGGCCGCGGGCAATGGGCCGGTGAAGTACCCGGAGGTCCGGACGACGTCCGATCGGGTCGATGTCGAGGTCATTGGCCCATCGGAGGTGCTCGACCTTCAGACCGAGTGCGGCTGGGGCCTCTGTCAGCAGGTGGCGGCCGACTATTTGTTCCACTGCCACGTGGCCCATCATTATGTGGCGGGCATGTGGTCGTACGGACGGGGATACAACACGCTGCAGACCGGCAATTATCCCTTCGGCAGCACCGATATCATGCCGCCATTGCAGGAACTTCCTGACCGAAAGGGGCGGATGAAGCCGGCCGTGACCTCCGACAGGCTGGTCGGCAAGACGATGGACTGGTACGACAAGAAGTGGCACATTACGGCGGACAAAACCGACTGGTCGAAGCCCATCCCCGACGTGTCCGTCAAAGACTGGGTCAAGATGATGCTGCCGCCGGCGGGCCGGCCGGGCCACACCGCGGATGAGAAAGGGCAGATCGTCGCCTATGACGCGACCGTGTGGGACTGGACCTGGGAAGGCAATAAGGCGCTGGGCGAAGCGGAAGTGACCGGCACGTTCGACAATCCCAAGTACAAGTCGCCCATGCCCGGCAAGCGGCCGCCGATCCTGTTTGATGAGACGACCGGGAAGCTCGCCTTCCCGCAGTTCAAGCCCCATTTCGGCAAGCGGGTGCCCTTTGCGCGCCATCATGGACCGGCGCCGTGGCTGGAGCCGATTCATATCGATAAGAACACGGGGTCCGAGCCGACCGAGCCGGGCGGCCTCGGCGTGGCGG
>JBFMAJ010000183.1:0-4357 GCA_040755775.1 Nitrospirota bacterium | reverse complement strand
GCTCCGCCGGGTCAGTTTGCGTCCATCAATAGGCTTCGAATAATCCCGACTGGTCGAGCACGTGCAAGATCAGGACGATAAACAGCAGGAGCACCAGCGGGAGGTGAAAGCGGCGCCACGCCGTGAGGACCTTCTGCCGATCCAGCAGATATTTGCCGGCCACGCCGCTGCCCGTCGCCACCACCGTCAGCGCCAGCGTGAGCCAGCTCACGCTCCAGGTGACGCGATTCCAGTCGTTCGCCGTATGCGCCAGGACAATGGCCGCTGCGACGAAACTCATCCAGCAGTGGGTTCTGAGGGTTTGATCCAGCGCGCGCCTGGCCGCGGAGGCGTGCGTCTGCCCAAGCTGCAACTGCTCCACCAGCGAACGGCGCCAGGAATAGTAGAGCGTGGCAATGATCACCAGCCCGGCGCCCAGCCAGCCCAACGGCATGATCAGATCGCCGGGAATCCACTTTTTCATCTTTGCGCGCCGTTCCGCGGCCGCGGGATCGAACGGCCGGCCGGTCTGCGGATCGACCTTGACGCGTGCCACCTCTTGCTCGTCGTGCAAGAGCAGGGCCTGGGCAAAGGGCTTGCCCGGCCGCTGAATGATCTCGCCGACCGCAAGCTGGGGCAGCAGCGCCTCCGCGCGTTCCCGTATCTCGCCGATCGGCAGGATCTGCCGCTTCGAGCCGCCGCCGGACTTGCGCTGGGCCAGCAGTCCGGTGGAGGCCGCCAGCTTGAGCGCAAAGAGCTCCCGGGCGTCATGATCGATGATGTGAACCTGGTAAATGCCCTGGTCCTCCTTCATCGTAACGGCCCCGACCTGCCACTGATCCGCCCGCAGGTCGCCTGGCGTCACCGCCAGCGCCAGGCGGACCTCGCCCGAGGTGTTCAGCGTGAAGCCGCCGAGATGAATGAACTCGGCGTTGATCGTCCAAAGCGCCAGGCCGGCGATGAAGAGCGCCGCCAGATCGACCGGCCACAGACGGGGCCGGCGAGACGAGACTCGGGGTTCGGACTCCATGCTATCGTTGATGGTGCGCTCGGGCGACGGCCGCTTCGCAGAGGAAGTGATAAATTTCGGCGTGGCGCTTGGTTTCCCAGATATCGGCGCCCCAGATGTAGGCACCGTGATCGCGCACCAGAATGCAGTAGGATTTTTCGAAGTCCTTGTGTGACAGCACCGTGCGCATCTGGTGCAGCAGGTCCGGCTCGTAGCCGGTGTTGTCGATGATGGCCACCGCGTGGCGGTCCTGGTTGGTCGCGCCCTTGATCCCCTTGAGCATCTCGAGTTGCTCAAAGACCAGCCGGTCGCCGCCTTTAGCCAGATCGCCCGCCAGCACGGCCGAGAGCGCGTGGCTGTGCATCACCGAGCCGGCGCCTTTCGTGCGGATGATTTCACAGAAGATCGGGCTGCATTCGGACAATCGCAGCGTCGGATTCTTCGGTTTTCGCCGCACGTCGCCCGACTTGGCCTCCACCTCGAACAGGTCGGCCGGCCGGACCCGCTCCTTGTGCACGCCAGTCGGCGCCATCAGGACGAGGCCCCCGGCCCCGACGCCGCAGATCCCGCCGCCCGTGCCCGAGACCCAGCCCTTGGCGTAAAAGAGGCGCAGCAGCTCGCAGAGCAATTCGCCCTCGGGGCGCGGCGCGGAGGAGCGCTTCTTCCCTGGAATGGCACGTGGCATAATAGGATGGAATTCGTCGAGCATCGTAACACCCGGCCCCGAGGCTGTCAATCAAGGGAGCGGACCGAGGGCGGCGGCCCCGGCGTCTCCCGTCGGGCCCTTAGCGGTCCTTCCCCGACGCCATCAGTTTATAGATCACCTTCCGGCCGAAATAGATCAGCAGAAACGACAGGCCCAGCGACACCGGCACGAACAGGCCGGTGGCCACCGCGGCGTTCGCAATCCATCCCAACTCCTCGGCGGCTTTCACGGCGTAGCCGAACAGGCCGGTCAGATAATAGGCGATCACGATGATCGACAGCCCTTCGACCGTGTGCTGCAGGATCGCCTGGCTTCGGGTCGTCTTGTCCACGTTGGCCAACATCTGAAAATTCTGCTGCTCCAGCACCAGGCTCTGTTCCTGCTGCATGAGATTGACGCGGGTGCGGATGACCGAGATGAGGCTCTGAAAATCGGCCTCCACCGCTTCGATCCGCCGGAGCAGTTGCTGGTAGCCGGCGGCGGCGCCGGAAATGCCGCCCAGCACGAAATCGGACAGCGGCAGCCAGGGAGGCACGGAACGCTCCTGCAGCGACCGCACGGTCGCGTGAACGATGTCGTTGTAGGGCTCCGAGGCCGAGAGCTGATAGCGCATCGACTCGGCGAAGCGGCTGACCTCAAGAAAATCCTGCGTCAGCCGGGTCAGCCAGCTCTGCAGCGTGGCGGAATCCGCGGCGGCCAACTGCGCCGTGAGCGTTTCGCGCTGCCGCAGGTGATGGCGCTCCAGGGCGTGGATCCGGTCGACGGCCTTGGAGAATTCCGGATAGGGCAGCAGCAGCAAATGATAGTAATTCTCCATGGTGACCACGGCGTCGGTCACCTGGTCGAGATGGCCCAGCAGCGCCTTCGGATCGGAGGAAAAAATCAGATAGCGCTCCCGGAGCTCCTCGTCCGGCGTGAAGCTGGTGACCACGGCGATCTCCTCTCCGAAGACCCGGCTGCCGTAGACGTGCGGGCCCGGCAACAGCGCGCGCACCAGCTCGGGCGCGATCCGGCGCTCCGGCGAGAAGATCAGATCGAGCGAGCTGATGAGGACGCCCGGCAACGCGGGAGGAAATTGAAAGCCGGGAATCCGAAGGGGGCCGAACTCTAGCGGAACGGTTTTATCGTCGGGGATGTGCCAGATCACATAATTGTAGTACTCGGTATGGGCTTCCCAGACGATCACCAGCCGGTCGCCGCGCTCCAGGACGCGGGCGCCGTAGCCGAATTTCTCCGCCACGGCGCACTGCGCCTCCGGGATGGCCAACGCCCGCAGGATGCCGAGGAACTCTTGGCGGCTGCGCGGCCGGTCCTCCGGCGGATTTTTCATGTGGTAAGCGACCTGGTGCACGTGCGCCGGAAAGTCGAGCCACTCTTCCACGTACCGCTTGGCCCGGACATGAAACCGCCGGATGGGTGTCTGCTCGTCAGGTGGATGAGGCATCGTCATGCGCGTCGCCGCGGCTCATGGCCCGGCCGATGCCCATCGTAAGCCTTTGCACGGCCCCGATGCAACCGGCACCGTCAGCTCCATCGGAGGACCAACGTCCGCTCGGCGTCCAATTCCACCCGCGTCCCGAACGGCCGGCCTTCACGGGTCAGCACGTCGCGCAGCCATTGGGCGTCGGCCGCCGACGCCCGGCGCAGGCGGAACCGGCGGATCTGCAGCGGCGTCATCTGCAGGCCGAGCAACCGGCCCGACGACGGATCGACCCGCGCCACATACATCAGGGTCAAATCGTCACGAAATTCCTCGTAGCCCGGAATCCCTTCATAGTCATCGAAAAAATCGCCGCAACCGTAGAGAATGAGCCGTCCCTGATACACTTCAATGGCTTTCGGATGATGCGACGAGTGGCCGTGCACCAGATCGACGCCGGCCTCCTCGATCAGTTGATGGGTGAAGCGAACCTGCTCGCGGGGCACGCCATACCCCCAGTTGCCACCCCAGTGGACGGAGGCGACCACGATATCGCCGGGCCGCTTCACGGCCCGTGCGGCGGCGGCGATCCGCCTGCCCGTCCGCTCGGACAGATCGGCCAAAAAATTCACGCCGGGCCGGTTCCCCGACGCGGCCCATTCGGGGGGCACGCCGGCCGTCTGCGACCCGAACGAGAAGAGCAGCACCCGGCCTTTCCCGCCCAAATCGATCACGGCCGGCGTTTCGGCTTCGGCCTGCGTGCGGCCGGCGCCCGCCGTCTTCATCCCGGCGCGCTCTAACGTCCTCAGCGTCTCCAACAGTCCCTCTTCGCCCCAATCGAGCACGTGATTGTTGGCCAGCGCGCACCCGTCGATCTTCGCGGCCGCAAGACAGGGTACGTTCCCCGGATGCATCCGGTAGTGGATGCTTTTGCCGGGCCAAGCCCGCTCACTCCTCGTGACGCTGGTCTCCAGGTTGATGATCCGGGCATCGGGCGCCGCGCGCTGAAGTTCGGTCAGCGCATCGCCCCAGATATAGGAGAAATCGACCGGCCGGGGGATGGGGCCGTTGGCCGCCTCCGCCAGCTCGACGTAGCCGAGCGCCGATGTCATGGAGGGCTCGTGCAGGTGTGGACGGCCGGGGTGCGGCAGCGCCTGATCGATGCCTCGCCCCGTCATCACGTCGCCGCAAAGGAAGAGCGTGATCGGGTTGAAACTCATCAGACAACCGCCTTAGGGGAGTG
>JBFMAJ010000182.1:0-4391 GCA_040755775.1 Nitrospirota bacterium | reverse complement strand
GCCGTCCGATTTTCCAGCGGCGTGCAGGACCAACCGGTAGGGCGGCCGGCCCAGGCCGATCGCCAGCGGCGAGACGACCCGCAACTCCCGCATCTCGGCCGAGGCCAGGAGCGTGTCGTCGATCACGCCGTCCTGCGTGACGCCGTCGCGCACGAGGGCGTAGCGGATCAGATGGCCTTTCTGCTCCTCATCCTGGTCCAGCGCCAGCGTGACCGACAAGCCGGGAAAGGCTTCGGACAGGTCGCGCTTGAGCGCGGCCATCGCCCGGCGGAGCGCCTGCTGGTCGCCGAACAGCTCCCTCGCCATTTCCGGCTGCAGCATCAGCGCTTCGACCAGCTCGGACGGCAATTGATGGAGCAGGCGGCCCAGCAGCGTCTCGTACCGGATCAATTTGCGCAGCAACGGCTTGAGCGCCGGGCCCGATAGCCATCGTTCCTCTCCGTCCCTGGCCGGCGCCAATTGCTTATCTGTGCTAGCGTGGGCCAGCTGGATGCCCTGCACCGCGGCGTCGAGCAGATATTCTTTCAGCGCCTCCTCGTCCTTCAAATATTGCTCGTGCTTGCCGCGCTTCACCTTGAATAGGGGCGGCTGGGCGATGTAGATATGGCCCCGCTCGACCAATTCCGCCATCTGGCGGTAAAAGAAGGTGAGCAGCAGCGTCCGGATGTGGGCGCCGTCGGTGTCGGCGTCGCACATCAGGATGATCCGGTGGTAGCGCAGCTTGTCGATGTTGAAGTCGTCGGCGCCGATGCCGGTGCCCAGCGCCGTGATCAGCGTGCAGATCTCCTCGCTGGAGAGCATCTTGTCTAAACGCGCTTTTTCGACATTCAAAATCTTGCCCTTGAGCGGCAGAATCGCCTGCGTGCGCCGGTCGCGGCCTTGTTTCGCGCTCCCGCCGGCAGAGTCGCCCTCCACGACGAACAGTTCGCTCTTGGCCGGGTCGCGCTCCTGGCAGTCGGCCAGCTTGCCCGGCAGCGACGCGCCGTCCAGCGCCCCCTTGCGGCGGACCAACTCCTTGGCCTTGCGGGCGGCCTCCCGGGCGCGGGCCGCGTTGAGCGCTTTCTCGACGATCTGCCGGGCGATGGCCGGGTGCTCCTCGAAGTAGCTGCCCAGCGCCTCGTTGACGGCCGCCTCGACCAGCCCCTTCACCTCGGTGTTCCCGAGCTTCATTTTGGTCTGCCCCTCGAACTGCGGACTGGGCAGCTTGATGCTGACGACGGCCGTCAGCCCCTCGCGCACGTCGTCGCCGGTGATCGTCTCGCCCTTGAGCAGGTTGTTCGCCGCGGCATAGTTGTTGACCGTGCGGGTCAGGGCGGCCTTGAAGCCGACCAGGTGCGTGCCGCCCTCGCGCGTGTTGATCGTGTTGGCGAACGAAAAGATGTTCTCGGCGTAGCCGTCGTTGTACTGGAAGGCGACTTCCAGCTGCGTCCGCTCCTTCTGCTTGGCGATGTAGATCGGCTCGTGCAGCGGCGACTTGTTCTCGTTCAGGTGCTCGACGAACGAGACGATGCCGCCCTTGTAGGAGAAGTGTTGCTCCTTGCCGGAGCGCTCGTCCTTGAGCGTGATCGTCAAACCGCGGTTCAGGAAGGCCTGCTCCCGAAGCCGCTGGGCGATCTGATCGAAGCTGAACTCCGTCGTCTCGAAGATCTCCGGATCGGGCTTGAAGGTGATGGTCGTGCCCTGCTTGGCCGTCTTGCCGGTGGCCTTGAGAGGCGCCAGCGGCTTGCCCCGTTCATACCGCTGCTGCCAGACGGTGCCGCGCTGGCGGATCTCCAGCTCCAGCCATTCCGAGAGCGCGTTGACGACCGAGACGCCGACGCCGTGCAGCCCGCCGGAGACGGAGTAGGCGTCGTTGTCGAATTTGCCGCCCGCGTGCAGGACGGTCAACACCACCTCGGCGGCCGAGCGTTTCTGAGTGGCGTGCATCTCGGTGGGGATGCCGCGGCCGTTGTCGATCACCGTGAGGCTGTTGTCGAGATGGATCTGCACGTCGATCTGGTCGCAGAAGCCGGCCATCGCTTCGTCGACCGAGTTGTCGACGATCTCCTTAAGCAGATGGTGCAGGCCGTCGGCGCCGGTGCTGCCGATGTACATCGCCGGCCGCTTGCGGACGGCTTCCAGCCCTTCGAGAACCTTGATCGTTTGGGCGTCGTAGGCTTTTTCGGCTTGGTTCAATCGCGCCTCAAATCCGCATCGGCATGATCACGCAGAGAAAATTCTCCACGCCGTTCTCCCGGATCACGCAGGGGCTGAGCGCGTCCTTCAATTCCATGCTGACCTCTTCGGTGTCGGCGACGCTCAGCGCGTCCAGCAGATAGCGGGCGTTGAAGCCCGTCGTCACGCCCTCGCCCGCGTAGCTCACGGCGAGCTCTTCCTGCGCCTCGCCCAGATCGGGATTGCTTGCCGTCAACTGCAGGCGGCCGGCGCCCAGCTCCCATTTGACCGCGTTGGTCTTTTCCCGGGCCAGCAGCGACACTCGCCGCAGGGCGCCCTCCAGGGCCATCTTGTTGACGGTCATCCGCTTGGCCGCGCTTTTGGGAATCACCTGGTGATAATTGGGGTAGGTGCCCTCCATCAGCCGGGCCGCCAGCGTCAGGCCGCCGAGCTGCAGCGTGCACTGGCTCTTCGAGAGGCTGATCGTCAACGGCCCCTCCGGTTTCTCATCGAGCAGCCGCCGGATCTCCAGCAGCGCCTTCTTGGGGATGATGGCGTTCACCTCGGCGGCGCCTTTGGCCTTGGCCGCTCCGCCTCCGGCGGAAACGGGCCGGTCGGCCATGGCCAGCCGGTGGCCGTCCGTGCCGACCAGCCGCAGGGCTGTCTTCCCGCCCGCCGCGACGGTGGTCAGCAGCGTGCCGTTGAGCACGTAGCGCGCGTCGTTTTCCCCGACGGCGAACACCGTTTTGCGGATCAGCTCCCCCATCGCCGCCCCGTCGACGGCCAGCTCCACGGCGGCGTCGCTGACCGGCAGCGAGGGGAATTCCTCCGGCGGCAGGGTCATGATCTGGAACCGGCTCTTGCCCGCCTCCAGCCGGACGCTCTTCTGATCCGCGCTGAGCAGGCGCACTTCTTCGGACGGCAGCTCGCGCACGATCTCGTACAGCTTGCGGGCCGCAACGGCCAGTTGTCCCGGCTCCTCGACGGTCGCCTCGTACTGCCCCTTCAGCCCGATCTCCAAATCGGTGGCGAAGACGGTGACGCCCGCGCCTTTCGCGTCGATCAGGGCGTGGGAGAGGATCGGCATCGTGTTGCGCCGCTCGACGACGCCCTGCACTCGTTGGAGCGCGCGAAGCAGCGCCTCCCGTTTCATGGTGATCTGCATGAATGACTCCTTTCTGCCTGCGCGGTGCGGAGCCTACTCCTTCAGGGTCTGGGCCAGTGCCGCCAGGAGCGTTTGCAGCCCCTGGTCCTCTTTTTTCTGCTCTTCGATTTGCCGGCAGGCGTAGATCACGGTGGAATGATCCTTCCCGCCGAAATGCCGGCCGATTTCCGGAAACGACAGCTCCGTCAGCTCCCGGCACAGATGCATGGCGATCTGGCGCGGGAAGACCAGATTCTTGGAGCGTTTCTTCGATTTGATCTCGGAAATTTTGACGTGGAAGCGGTCGGCCACCGCCTTGAGCACCTCGTCGACAGTGATGAGCCGCCGGGTCTCCTGGATCGTGTCGCGTAGCACCCGCCGGGCCATCTCGATGGTGATCGCCTCGCCGGTCAGCGACCGCACGGCCACGATACGGATCAGGGCACCCTCCAGCTCGCGGATGTTGCTCTTGATATGCGTGGCCAAGAAGAGGGCCACCTCGCCGGGCAGCGCGATGCCCTCGCTTTCCGACTTTCGCTTCAAAATGGCCATGCGCGTCTCCAGGTCGGGCGACTGGATGTCGGCCGTCAGGCCCATTTCGAACCGGGAGCGCAACCGCTCCTCAATGTCGGACATCTCCTTTGCGGATCGGTCGCTGGAAATGACGATCTGTTTGTTCATTTCATACAGGCTGTTGAAGGTGTGAAAAAACTCCTCCTGGGTGCGCTCCTTGCCGGCGATGAATTGGATGTCGTCAATCAGTAAGACGTCCACCCCGCGGTACCGGTTGCGGAATTCCACCATTTTGTCGTAGCGGATTGAGTTAATCACCTCGTTGGTAAACTGCTCCGCCGAGCAATAGCACACTTTCGTCGCGGGCGCCTGCGTGGCGATGTAGTTGCCGACGGCGTTGAGCAGGTGGGTTTTCCCCAGGCCGACGCCGCCGTAGAGAAACAGCGGATTGTAGGCGGCGCCCGGCTGCTCGGCTACTTTACGCGAGGCCGCGTGAGCGAACTGATTGCCCGAACCGACGACAAACGTATTGAAGGTGTAGCGGTCGCCAAGCCGCGGCAGGCTCCGGCGCTCCCGGCGC
>JBFMAJ010000181.1:0-4405 GCA_040755775.1 Nitrospirota bacterium | reverse complement strand
TGGGCAAGGCGATGCTCTACCGCTGAGCTATTCCCGCATCCGTACGACGGCGGTTGATGTTATCAGAGGGTGAAAAGGGGTGTCAACCTCGGTCCGATGGCGTCGAGGCGCCGTCGGGCGACCGGAAAAGGGAGGGCACGAGCTGGTGCCGGTTCAGCAGCTTGCGGAATTCGGCGCGATCGCGCTTCGCCAGCTCCGCCGCCTGCTTGACGTTCCCCCGGGTCACCTGCAGCAGTTGAATCAGGTACGCCTGCTCAAAGCGGTCCCGTGCCTCGTCCAACGACTGCAGGGCCCGGGGCTCGTCGCGCAGCGCGTTGTGCACCAGCGAGGCGGAAATCACGGGCGTGGGGGACATGACCACCGCGTGCTCGACGACGTTTTGCAGGTGGCGCACGTTGCCCGGCCACGGCGCGGCCAGCAGCAGATCCATCGCCTCCGGCGAAAACCCCGAGATGTTCCGGTTGTTTTCTTCCGACAAACGGGCCAAAAAATGTGCGGCCAGTAACGGGATGTCTTCGCGCCGCTTGGAGAGCGGCGGCACTTCCAGCGTCATGACGTTCAACCGGTAGTAGAGGTCGGCCCTGAACCGCCCGGCCTTCATCTCCTCTTGAAGATCGCGGTGCGAGGCGGACACGATCCGGACGTCCGTCGGCGTGACCTCGGTCGCGCCGATCGCCCGCACCTCCTTTTCCTGCAGCACGCGCAGCAGCTTCGGCTGGAACATGAGCGGCATGTCGCCGATTTCATCCAGAAACAGCGTCCCTTCATGCGTGGCTTGAAACAGCCCCCGGTGGTCCCGAACGGCGCCCGTAAAGGCGCCCTTGCGGTAGCCGAAGAATTCCGATTCGAACAGTTGCTCCGGGATGACGCCGCAATTGACGGCCGTGAAGGGCTTCCGCCGGCGCGCGCTCGCCCGGTGAATGGCCTTGGCCAGCAGCTCCTTGCCGGTGCCGGTTTCGCCGTGGATGAAGACGCTGACGTCGCTGGCTGCCATGAGCCGGGCCTGGGTGAGCACCTCCTCCATCAACGGGCTGCGCGTGATGATCTCGCTGCGCCATTCGGCGTCCCGGTCGCCGGGCGCGCCGCCCGCGTGGTGGCCGCTCGCCTGCAGGGCCTTGTGCACGTGGCTGAGCAGCACCTTGCCGTCCAGCGGCTTCGTCAAATAGTTGAAGACGCCGTGGCCGATCGCCTTGACCGCCTGCGGGATCGAGCCGTGCGCGGTGAGAATGATCACGGGCAGGGCGGGGTGCTGCTGGTGAATCGTCTTGAAGAGCGTCAGCCCGTCCATGCCCGTCATCCGCAGGTCGGTGATCACCAAATCCGGCCGGATGACCGCCATCTGCGCCAGGGCTTTCTCGCCGCTTTCGGCGGCCGTGACCCGGTACCCCGCCGAGGCCAGGCGCATCGACAGCAGCCGCAGGAGGTCGGTGTCGTCATCGACGATGAGGATGTTCTGCGCGCCGCCGGTCACGGGTTTTTCGGGCGGTCCCGCTCCAGCAGTTGCTTTTCAATCGTCGCCAGCTCGTCCAGCTTCTGCTGAAGGAGTTCCCGCTGTTTTTTCTCTTCTTTGAATTTCAGATCGAGCTTTTGGTACTGCTCGCCCTGCCGCTTGAGCTCCTGTACCAACGATGAGAACCAGAGCAGAAAATCCTTGAGGACGGCGTCCTGCGCGGCCGAGCCGGCGGCGTCGGTCAACAACGCCAACGAACGATCATAATCCTTGAACGGCGCGCGCGGGAGCCCGAGCAGCACCGCAAGGCGGATTTGATCGACCGGCCGGCGGCCCGACGCTTCCTGCTGCGCGCGGGAAAATTCCCGCTGCAGGTCGCTCTCGCTCAAGGCGTCAAGGCGCCGGTAGTACTCCAGCACCGACCGCACGTCCGAGCCCTCCAACGACACGCGGGATTCCTCCGGGCCGGCCGCAGGAGAGGCGGGCCGGGCCAGGCCCTGGCATCCGAGCACTGCCAGGCCGGCGGCGAGGTGCAGGGCAAGCAGCCATGTCCGTGATGGAGCCATCGCAAAGCCTAGTCCGGCCCGATCGGAAGCCGCACCTGAAAGTGAGCGCCGCCCGCCGGATTCTCGACGACGCGGATGGTTCCGCCGTGCAGCTTGACGTACTCCGCCACGACCGACAGGCCGATGCCGGTCCCCTTGACGTACCCTTCGGGGGGAATCCGGCCCTGATAAAACGGCTCGAACACCTTTTCGCGCTCCTCCGGGTCGATCCCCGGCCCCGAATCCGTCACGTCGAGCACCGCGTGCGCCCCCTCCCGCGCCAGTCGGATCCGGACGATGCCGCCATACGGCGAGAATTTCACCGCATTGGACAACAGGTTGTCAACGACGGTCATCAACTTCTCCTCGTCGCCGGCCACGGTCAACTCGGCCAGGTTCAGCTCCAGCGTGATGTTCTTTCCCATCAGGGCCAACCCCTGGTCGATCGCGACTTTTTCGATCACGCGGCTGAAGGGAATCTCGCGCAGATAGAGCGCGGAATGACGCAGCAGCACGGCGCGGAAATTGACCATGTTCTCGATGATCCGCTGCAACTGGATGCTGTTCTCGCGCAGGATGCCCACCACCTTGCGCTGCTCTTCGTTCAACGTCCCGCCCACTTCGTCCGAGAGCAGCTCCGCCCCTTCGCGGATGGAGCTGAGCGGCGTCTTGAGCTCGTGGGAGACATGATCCAAAAACTTCTTCTTCTGCTCTTCCAGGTCGATCAACCGCAGCCGGAGCCAGTCCAGCCGCTTGCCGAGCTCCTCCAGATCGAGCGGGCCCGCGATGCCGATCGGCGATGAGAATTCGCCGTCCCCCAGCCGGCGGATGGCCTGGTCAATCCGCCGGATGGGACGCGAGATCAGCAGCGTGAAGACGACGGCCAGCCCCACGACCGCCGGCGCGACCGCGGTCAACTGCCAGGTCAGGGTGCGCTTCGAATCCTCGGCCATGCGCTGCATCGTCTCGATCTCCCGATCGACCAGCCGCCGCCGGTCCGACAGAATGAACGTCACCAGGTCGCGCAGGGAATCGAACGAGGCGACGGCGGCCTTGCTCATGTCGGAATGGTAGGGATAGTCGCGCAGCGTGGCGTAGACGCTCTGCTCCTTGTCGACCAGCTCGCTGAGTAAACGCCACTGCGCCTCGTCCAGCGGAAACAGGAAAATTTTCTTCGCGGTGGACCGGAATCCTTCATGCGTCCGCTCGTAGACGTCAAACAGCGTGGGGTCTCCGAGCACCTGGTATTGCCTGGCGCTGCGCTCCATGGCGGTGATCTGCTCGAGCAGCAGGGAACTGCTCTTCGTCGCCTGAACGGCCTGCAGCACGGCGTCCTGGCTTTGCCCCGCCAGACGATCGACGTGGATCGTCGCGTAGAGCAGCGCGGCAGCCAGCGGCAACGTGACCAGCAGGAACCCGATCAGAACCAGCTGCAGAACCGATGTGGGACGGTACATCTTCATGGGACCGCGGACGTTCGTGACCGCGCAATCAGCACAGCATGATATCCGATGGCCGCGGGAAGATCAATGCGCAAATCGCGCCGGCCCCCGGTCGGGGCGCTTTTCCTCCGGGGACATGGTAAGGTACGCACGGTCATGTTCGGGAGCGCATCGCCATGACGCGGACCAGGATCATGTCCTGGGCCATTGCGGCCGCGCTGGCCCTGCTGGCGGTCGGCGTGGCGCTGAAAGCCGGGCCGTTTCGAGACGGGCTCGAGCTCGCCGCGGCGGACCGGTCCGCGCTGGCGGAGCTGGTGCTCAGCGCCGTCGAAGCGCCCGACGAGCGAACGGCGCCCGGCCGCGACGCCGTCTGGACCATCCTGCGCCGCCGCGGCACGCCAACGGCCGGCGACCGGCGTGAGCTCGAAGCCCGGTTCCTGGCGATCGGCCGGGGGCCGCGGCTCTTCTGGCTCGACGCCCAGCGGGCGCTCAAGGCGGAGCGTCCGGTCAAAAGCGCCGAGCGCACGCAATGGGAGGCGGAGTTGCTGGGCGACGGCTGGCTGACGATGGCGCAGCAGCGCCGGTATGACGAGTTTATGGGAAAGATCGCCCGCCGTGAGCCGATCGAATCCAGCCACGGCGTGGAGATCCTGGTCGATGAGGCGATGGCGCAGGCGATCCTCGACAGCCTGAGCGACGCCGAGCTTCGCGCAACGGTGACGGCGCTGCTGACCCCGCCCTAGCCGTGCCCCATGTGGGCCTCGCCTGATCCAGCGGAGGGCGGGGGCAATTGCGTCAGCAATGCCGCCAACGCCAACACGGCGGCGGCCGCGCCGACTTCAGCCGCGATCACGCGGCCGAACAGGCGCCGGGTTGCCCGGCTCTCTTCGGCCGGGCCTCGGCGCAGGCGGGGAAGAATGATGAACCGGCTGACGCCGCCGAGCCCCACGGCCACCGCGGCCAGCGCG
>JBFMAJ010000180.1:0-4419 GCA_040755775.1 Nitrospirota bacterium | reverse complement strand
GGTGGCGAAGGTCATGGGCCAGGCCGGCCGCGATCCGGCCGAACACGACCGCCCGCTCATCCCGCCGGATCTGCTCCTGGAGCTCCCCAAGCCGGTCGGCCATGTCATTGAACGCCCCGCCCAAGGCCTGAAATTCATCTCCGGTCGAAATTTTGACCTTTTCAGCTAAATTTCCGCCCGCGATCCGTTTTGTCGCCCGCATGAGTTGCTGAACGGGATCCATGACATAACGCCGACCGCCCAGGTAGCCGATCGCGCCGACCAGAAGCACAAAAAATCCAACAAGTCCGGCAAGTTGAACGGTCATCAGCCATGCGCGGGCATAGGCTTCGCGGGTCGGCTGCTCGATAATCAGTCCCCAGCCGAGGCCCGGGATCGGGGCGGAAACGCCGATCTTCTCGATGACGTGCCCTTCCGCCCCGGCGTCCCGATAGACCACCGTCTGCGATCGACCCTGCAAGACGGCCTGCACAATCGCCTTGCCGGAAACATTAGCTCGTTGGAGCACCAATGGCTTGTCGGCTCCCCGTCCATGGGCCAGGAGCTGCCCCGATTCGGACACGATAAACGCATAGCCGTCCCGGCCGATTCGAATCGAATCGACCAGGTTCCACATCGCGACGAGGTTGACCTCCCCGATCAGGACTCCTTGCACCCGGCCCAATGACATGACGGGCAGGCCGATGGTGATGCTCGGCGTCAGATTCTCCGAGAGAAATACGGGTGACCGGTAGAGCTGGCCGTTGACGGCCGTTTGAAATGCGGGTTCCCCGGTGTGACTCGCCGGCGGCGCGCCCAATTGGCTGGTCGCGACCTGACGGCCGTTGCGATCGGTCAGGGAGATGACTCGAAATTCCTCAAAATCGATGACATAATTTTTAATAATCCGCTCTTTCTGCCACGGCTGCAGATCCGTTTGGCCCAAATGCTGGGCCAGCGCCCGCAAAATCGCCTCCCGGTTCTCGATATAATCGCGGATTTGCGCGGCGGCCCTCTGCGCCACCGACAGATGACCATGCTCGACCGCCTGATACGCGGCGTTTCGAGCGGTCCAAATGGACACCAGGCCGAAGAGCGTCAGCGGCAGCAGCCCGGCGGCGCCGAGAAGAAAACTCAGCTTGGTGGAAACCTTTGCCGTCACCCGCACGCTAATTTTCGACGGACCACTCATGGATGTTGGCGAACGGCCCCGCGGGGCTGATTTTCACGCCTTTAATGCGCTCGTTGACGCCGACGAGATAATCGGTCCAGAACAGGAAAATACCGGGAGGATCATCAAACAGTTCCCGTTGAAACCTCGCGTAAATGGTTTTTCGATCGGCACGATCAAACGCGCGTCGGCCGGCCTCGAGCAGCCGATCAACCGTGGGATTCCGGTACGACCCGAAGTTAAAACCTCCCCGGGCCTGCGAAGAGTGCCAGAATTTATAGCTGAGATCGGGATCGCCGCCGGCATCCATCTCAAGAAACACCATCTCAAATTGCTTTTGGAAGAGAATCTCAACGCCAGCGGCGTCGAGCACGTTCACTTCCATCACGATGCCGAGGTCAAATAATTCCCGCTGGATAAGAAGCAGCGATTGCTGCTTCACATCATCGCCGCGATTCGTATAGACTGTAAATTTAAAGAGGCGGCCGTCGCGATCCAGGAGATGATCCCCGTCATGGTCGCGCCAGCCGGCGGCGCTGAGCATCGCCAGTGCTTTGCGTGGATCATAGGCATACGGATGGGTCGCCGGGTCGTACGCCCAGGAGTTCGGATAGATCGTGCCCGCCGCAACGCGCCCCCGTTCTCTAAGGATCTTCGCAACGATTTCTTCCTTGTTCACCGCGTAATTGAGGGCTTGGCGAACGCGTCGATCCTGAAAGAAGGGGGAGCGGGTATTGAACATCAGCACATAATAATACGGCTTTAATACCGAATACCGGGCAACGGTTGAAACTTGCGTGAGCAGGTCATAATTGGTCGGCACGAGAAATGGGAAAAAACCGACCTCATTCCGCATCAACCCCGCCCATGCCGATTCCTGGTTCGGATAGACCGTCGCGACGATCTGATCGAGGGCGGGGCGGCCGAGAAAATACTCCTCATTCGCATCAAGAACAATCTCGCGCTCCGACTGGCGCTTCACCTTGAACGGTCCGGTTCCCACGATTGGGGTGTGAAAATCGGCGGCCGTCAGGTCATATTTTTCCAAAAAATGCCTGGGAAGAATGCCCACCCGCAGATCACCCAGGAAGGACGCCCGCGGCTCCCGAAGAGAGATTTCCACCGCATACTTCTCCGTGGCGGCAACCCGGTCGATTTGATGAAACGCATAGGAATAGGCGCTCTTTCTTGGTAACGCCCGCAGCCAATCAAACGTCCATTGAACGTCTTCCGCCGTCAGCTCGGCGCCATCATGAAACTGTACCCCTTGCCGAAGATCAAATCTCCAGGTTCGATGATCCTCGGACACGGTCCAGCGTACAGCCAGGTGCGGCTGAACTTCCAGCCTCTCATCCAATCGCGTCAATCCGTCGAAGATCAACTCCACAAGCCTCGCTGACAACGTGGTTGTCGCGAGGGGATTCAATGGGATGAGGACCTGATATTCGGGGATGACGAGCGTTTGGGGAATACTCCGTTCGCGCGACGGCTCGGCACGTTCGCAGGCGCACGCCATCGGCCAGAGGACAAGGAACAACACGGTGGCGGCATTTCTACGGATCATCCGTCCAAGCATATGGAGGTGGCCGTTTGCTGTCAACACAAAAGGGATTGTCGCAGCAATCCCTTTTGTGTTGGAAACGGTATGTCCGTGCCGGCTATCCGACCCAAAACGAACAGCCCAGGGGCGATGTCCCCTGCTTACGTGCGCCTTTTTTGACAATCTTCAGCTTCATGATATCACCTCCTCTCCGGTGTCGGTGTGGTCAAACCGTCGCGCGGGTTTCCAGGGCCTCGCTCGATCTGAGGTATTCCCGCTTCACCAATTCCATTGCGACATTCTCAAAATAGGGCTTCTCGCAGGCCACGGCCTGAACATCGCGGGACTGGGCCACCGAGCTGCCCCGGCACCCCCCGCCGCAGATGGGCCGGAAGCTGCAGCCGGCACAAAAGGGATCGCGCCACAAATCGACCGTCATGAACTGCGTGTTCATGTAGGTCTCGGCGCCCTGGGTGACATCTCCGATAACGTATTGTTCACGCCCAACCAGCGCGGGACATTTGTAGACTCTCCCCCAGGGGTCGATGGTGAAGGTCTGCTCTTTCGTGGCGCAGCAGGGACCGATGGCGATCCCCTCCTTCGTTTTGAATCCCCGTCGTTCGACCTCCTCGCGCAGCCAGATGATATCGTCCAGTTTGGCGTCCGAGAACGTCGTTCGATGGCCCGAGTCCATCGAGTTGTTCAGGACGACCAGCGCCTGTGTCGGGCTTAGAACGGGCTTGAACGTAATATCCTGGATATCCTCCGGCGTGAAGCCCAGCGCGACCAACTGATCGAGCAGCCGGGGAATTGAATCGCGGGTCGTGTCGTCAAAATTGCCGCCAATCGAAATCGGCGCCTTGCCTCTGAGCCGGAGCAGATTTTCGATGATGACGCGAAAACTGCCGTTGCCGTTTTTATACATCCGCTTGGCGTCGTGCGCCGGCTCGTCGCCGTCCAGCGTCACCTTCACCCGCGAAAGCCCGACGGCCGACAGGTCATCGATGAGCTGTTGGGTGAGCAACACACCGTTGGTAATCACGCTGATCTGTTGGACGATATGACGGCGCTGAGTTTCCGCATAGAGCCGACGGCTTAAGGCCAGCGCCGCTTTCGGGTTCAGCAGCGGCTCTCCTCCGAACAGGGTCACGTGCAGCGTTCGCGGGCGCGCCTGGTCAAGCCTGGCCGTGATCCAATCGCCGACGCGTTGGCAGACCGTCTCCGTCATGAATCCTTTCAAATCGATGCCGTCTTCGAAACAGTAGGTGCACCCCAGGTTGCACGCCGACGTCGTCAGCACCGTCACGTCCAAGGCGCTCGTATCGAACTTCAGGCGCTGAAACCAGTACTCCAGTTCCCGTTCTTCGTTCACATGATCATCAACCATCATGCCGAGATCTTTTAACTCGGCAAGACAGGCCGCCTCGTCATCGGTCAGTGGCCGCCGTTGTTCGGCCTTCTCCATGGCGGCTTTGACCTCCTGGTTGATGACGACCCTGGAGTCGGTGAAGGTATTAAAGATTAAGAACTCATCGGGATGGGGAAACGCCGGTGTTGTGACATTGAAAATTGATGGCTTCATGCGCCCCTCCGCGTTTGGCTATTTATGAACGACATCACACAGCGTTGTGGTATACGCAACAGGTATGCCAGAGTTCCGATCTCAGAGTGCTAGTACCTGGCTATTGGTGGATCAGAGACCGATTTTTATGGTTAAAAACGTGAAGAA
>JBFMAJ010000179.1:0-4446 GCA_040755775.1 Nitrospirota bacterium | reverse complement strand
AACCGCCTTCGACAGCGGGAAGATCTGAAACGTGCCCGGCGGACCGTAATAATTCACCCACAGTTCATTCTCCGGCGCGACGATCGTGGCCGAATTAATTCGAATACGGCCCGGGGTATTGGGATCGAATACTTCCATCTCGTTGCCGAACAAACGCAAGCGGGCCGTTTCCACATCGAAATTCAGGATATACTGCACCCCCTCCTCCGCCGGGATGGCGCTTAACACCGGCAGACTCCTCACGATGCCATCACGATCCATGGTCAGATTGATGGTGCCCTCCCCGGCCTCCAGCGCCTGGAACGCCGGCAGAGGGGGAACGTAACGGTCATTCGACATGAAGCTCGCCAGCACCACATTCCCCGCAGCCCTCATGGCCTCGGCCATCGCCTCGTGCTCTTGCGGGTTTTCCGACGATTGACTGTACAGGAAGTCGAGCGCAATCACGCTGGCGCCGGCCGCGGCAAGGTTTTTGACGGCCTTGGCCACCAGCGATCGCGGAAATTCTCTCGGTCGAACCGAGAAATGGCGCGTTGTTTCCTCATCGAGACCCACGAGGAATACCTGCGGAACCGCCGGAGGCTTGGGGCCGCGCAACTTGAAGCGAAGATCGAAGGTCTTGCGCTCCACTCCTTCGAAGGCCTGCGCGAGATAGAGCGCCAGGACGCAGAGGATGACAAGACACCCAAGCAGCAGCCGTAAAAGATTATCCTTGGAACGGCCTGACAACTATTGCTCAACCCCGCCCATTCGAGGATCCAGAATAATCACGACGCGGGCCTGTTTTAAAAATCCGGCGGCTTGTTTTTTGGATTGGGAAATTTTTCTCGCGTCGGCCGCGCTCATCATCACCGTCGCTTTGGCGGAGGAGCCGCCGGCGGACACGCCTTTCACCATCAACGGCTTTCTTCCCAACAGCGACGGTTCATTCGCCACGGGAAGAAACCAGATTTCCCACGAGGCTTTCTCCTTGCCCAGCGTCACGTAACGGACCATGCCGTTTTCCCCGGCGGCCTCCTTGTCCACCATGTCCGGCGAATAGACGGTTCCGCCCTCGGTGTCGATCACCGTGGGAAACAATTCGGGCTGCATTCCGGTGCCCCGGGCGTCGATGACCAACGACGTGTAGTCGGACGGCAGTTCCTCCACCACGGACGATCCGAGATTCATCTCGTCAAACAGATAGAGATTAAGGCCGTTCTCCCCCCACATGGGCACCGACACCTCCACCTCAACGGACCCGTCGTCGTGCGGCGTCTGCCTCACCCTCCTGGCGCCCCGCACAAACCCGCTGACCCTGGTGTGGATCGTCGAGCTTTTTAGCATGCGATCTTCGACCACGGAAGTGGCATCGACTCTCACGCCCTTCACCTCTTCGAGCAGATTCCGCAGCGCGTCGACGTAGGCCGCCCGTTCCGCCATCACGCGCCCCATGGCCGGATTGGCCTGGCCGGAGGGAGGAAATCCGATGCCCGTGGCCGATACGATGCCCGCCGTCCAATTGGTTTTGCCCTTGTCCGTCGTTTGCACAAAATCAAGATAGAGCTCACCATGAGACTCCGCGGGCGCCGAGAGCAGCCCTCCCACCATGGCCAGAACGGCCATCAGGGCGCTCCGGTTCCGCATCCGTCGGGGGCGCCGGACCATCTACTTCCTCACCTCATACGGCAGCGTGGCTTCCGCCCATTCGTCCCCATCCAGGCTGGCAAGCTGCTTCAGCAGGTCGGTCATCATCGCCGTGTCCTTGCCGCTCGACTGTGAGAACACCCCCTGCTTGATCCCCATCCCCGACACGTTCAGTTTCTTTTTGGCTACGATGATTTTGATTTTTTCGGTTGCGCGTCTCAATCCCGGCGGCGCCGAAACTCTGAGCCGGATTCCAAGGTCGCGCATCGTATCGGGCGGAAAAACAAACTCCCGCCCTCCCTTCACAAAGTCCTGGGGCATCATCGAGTTGGGAAACAGGACCCAGACTTGTTCATCCTGCGACACGCTGAAAATGTACACGTAGCCGTCAGCGCTGGGACGCACGCTGATCAGAGCTTCCTCGCCCTCTTGAAAACTGGATTTGTTCAGGGACGCCTGCACGGTGAAATTATCGCCGTGCCCGGCCTTGTTGAGACGAACCTTGGCCCGAATTTTGGTGTGGAACACGAGGCCCGTCACCCGACCGTCCTTCCGCATCTCCTCGGTCTTTTCCAAGAGCACCACTTCTTCTTCGATCACCCCGCGGGTGACCGATGACACCAGGTCCTCGACCAATTGGTAATTGTAGACCACTGATGAGCCTTTTACGTTCGAGCCGGCCGCTTTTTCAATCGCATCCCGGCGGGCCATGTCTTTCGCCCGGCTCTTGGCCTCCTCAAACGAGATATCGCCGCCAAACGGAGCGATGCCGTCCCCTTCAGTCCAGCCGGCGGGCAGATCGCTCGGCGCCTCCGGAGCCGCCTGTTCGGGGACCGCCGCTTCCTGCTCCGGCCGCGCCGCCTCTTCCGTTGATTCCTGAACCGCCGGCTCCTCGCCTGAACCGCCGGACTCCGCCGGGGATGACGCCGGTCTGGGAGAACGTTTGAATGACACCGCCTTGGCCATTCTCGACATCATGGAGCCCACCGACCCCGACAATCTCGATGCCAGGGAAGGTGTCTTGCCTGCGGCCGGCGCGGGTTCGGCCTCGGCCGATTCAGGTTCGTCCGCAGCCGGTTGAGATTCGGCCTCGGTCGGCGAAGGCTCGGCGGGCCCCTCGTCCGACGGCGCGGCGCGTTCAGTTGAAGCGACGTGACCCGGCGGAGTCCTGCCGGCAACCAGATCGTCGATCGTGTAACGCCCCTTGACGATCACCCCGCCCGGATGATCGTGGTAGAGATGGCAAGCCCGGCACTCCGTCCGGGCGCCGTCCGACGGGTTGTGGCATCGCCGGCACGCGTCGATCTTCGGGATCATGACGTCGCTGGTGAGTTCGCTCGCCGGCGCTCCGTCATGGCAGGACTCGCACTTGACCAGACCGTGGGCTTTGTGGCTGAACAGCGCGCTGGAAAACCATCGAGCGGGCCGGGAAACCTTCGCCAGCGGCGGGAGCCGCTCCGCCTCATTTTCCGGATCGATCCCGGAGAGATCGAAGTCGTGGCACTGCAGGCATTGTCCCTGGGTATTTTTACGACGGGTTTTTCCCAACAGCTTGTTCAGCGCGCGCTCGACGTGCTCTCCGTCCCCTTTATAGACCGTCCGCAGAAAGGCATCAAGCTCCTTCGATTGTTTTCCATGCGGAGCGAACTCCTCGGGTCTATCCGAATCAAACGCCAAACCTTCCCGATGACATTCGATGCAGGCTGGGTCGAATCGAACCGGCCGCATGCCCGTGCCGTCGGCAGCCGGAATGTGGCAATACGAACAGGCTAGCGGCCCCGTTTCTTCCGTCCCCGGCAAGTCCGGATCCAAATGGACTTTATGGTTGAGCTTCAGGCGCGTGCCATCCTCCAAACCCTCCGAGGCGTCAAGCCGGACCTTTCGCGGGGCGTCCGGCGCCGGAGACAGGTTCACAGAGAATTCCGGGTGGTCGCGGGTAAAATCCGAGATCGACGGATTCACGGATGATTTGGAGCTGACGGCGGCAAGATCCGCATGGCACTGGACGCACGTGTGATTCAGCTCCCGATCCTTGGCGATCCCGCTGTGATGAACCGAATGACACGCCCGGCATTCCGTCGTTGATAATTTGGCGTCCTGGTGCTGGCCGGGATCGTGGCAATTTAGGCAAGTCTCATTCGCGACGCGATTCCACGTGGCGTGACAACTGGCGCAATTGTTGGCGAACATGACGTGCCCGGTGGTCAGCGGGCCCGGCGTCATATTGATCCGGCCGAAGGCCAGGCTGCCTCCGAGCATTATGAGAACGGCGAAGGCCCCCAGCACGGCGAATCGGGACTGACTGACCCATCGATTGGAAAGGGCGTAGCTGCCCACGTAATCGACCGTTGAGAACGGCGACGCCTCATCCGCCGGCGCCGACGCCGGGACGCCGGCCGAAATCGTTTCCTCCAGCTCGATGACGGCGAGATTGCCCATCCCCTCCACGGGATGGAACGTCAACCACAGCGGGCCGATGAGGATCTTGTCGCCGCCGGAAAGCCTGGCATGCTCCGTTCGCTGGCCGTTGACGTAGGTGCCGGTGGCGCTCCCCAAATCGGTTAAAATATAACCGTTGTCCGTCTGCTCGATTTCCGCGTGCTTCAGACCGATCAGAAGATCATCGAATTGGAGTTCATTCCCCGTTCCGCGGCCGATCCTGAGCTTCTGGGCCGGGATATCGGTGGTCTGGACTGCGCCGCCGCTGATCTTTTTTCGAAGAATAAACGCCATGCCGGTTTAATCCGATTGCAACGTGTTAATAACGAGCCACCAGAAACAGGTGAATGATGATCGCGACCGCCATGGCCGCCGAGAAGG
>JBFMAJ010000178.1:0-4446 GCA_040755775.1 Nitrospirota bacterium | reverse complement strand
GTCGGCTCGAAGGAGGCGGGCGACGCCTTGGTGATGTCGTTGAGCAGCTCGTCCAGCGTATAGCCGACCGCCAGCTTGGCCGCGATCTTGGCGATCGGGAACCCCGTCGCCTTGGAGGCGAGCGCGGAGCTGCGGGAAACGCGGGGGTTCATCTCGATGACGACCATGCGGCCCGTCTCGGGATGCACCGCGAATTGAATGTTGGAGCCGCCCGTCTCCACGCCGATTTCCCGGATGACGGCCTGAGCGGCGTCCCGCATCCGCTGATACTCCAGATCGGTCAGCGTCTGGGCCGGCGCGACCGTGATGCTGTCGCCGGTGTGGATGCCCATCGGGTCGATATTCTCGATCGAGCAGATGATGACCACATTGTCCTTCAGGTCGCGCATCACCTCCAGCTCGAACTCCTTCCAGCCGAGGACCGATTGCTCGATCAGGACGCGGTGCAGAGGGCTGGCGGCCAGGCCGGCCTCCACCTGGACCTGAAACTCCTTGCGGTTGTAGGCGACGCTGCCGCCCAGGCCGCCCAGCGTGAACGAGGGGCGGATGATCAGCGGAAAACCGATCCGGTCCGCCATCCGCTCGGCTTCCTCCGCGCTCGCGGCGTGGCCGCTCTCGGGCACCTCCAGGCCGATCCGCTGCATGGCGTTCTTGAACGCCTCGCGATCCTCCGCCTTGCGGATGGCCAGGGCGTTGGCGCCGATGAGCTGCACGCCGTACCGGGCCAGCACGCCCCGCTCGTCGAGCGCAATCGCCATGTTCAGCGCCGTCTGGCCGCCCATCGTCGGCAGCAGGGCGTCCGGCCGCTCCCGGCTGATGATCGCCTCCAGCGCCTCCGGAATGATCGGCTCCAGATAGGTCCGGTGGGCGAATTCGGGGTCGGTCATGATCGTCGCCGGATTGCTGTTGACCAGAATTACCTCGTAGCCTTCTTCTTTGAGCGCCTTGCAGGCCTGCGCGCCGGAATAGTCGAACTCGCAGGCCTGCCCGATGACGATGGGGCCCGAGCCGATCAGCAGAATCTTCCGGATGTCGGTTCGCTTAGGCACGGGCCATCATTTCGACGAACTGCTGAAAGAGCGGGTGGGCGTCGTGCGGCCCCGGCGAGGCTTCAGGATGATACTGCACGGAGAAGGCCGGCAGATCAAGGCAGCGCAGCCCCTCGATCGTCCCGTCATTGAGGCTGGCGTGAGTCAGGGCCACTTGCCCGAAGGGCGTTTTGACCCGCCGTTGCTCTTCGGGCGGAGCAACCGGCTTCCCTTCGGCGTGCGCGGGCTTCTGTTCCCCGAACATCACGCCGAAGCCGTGGTTTTGCGTGGTGATCTGGACCTTGCCCGTCGCCAGCTCCATCACCGGATGATTGCCGCCGTGGTGGCCGAAGCGGAGCTTGTAGGTGGAGCCGCCCAGCGCCAACCCGAGCAGTTGATGGCCCAGGCAGATGCCGAAGAGCGGCCGCTTGCCCAGCAGGGCCCGCGCCGCGTCGACGGCATAGGTGAGCGCGGCCGGATCGCCCGGCCCGTTGGAGAGGACGACGCCGTCGGGATTCCTGGCCAGCACTCCCTCGGCCGGCGTCTGGGCGGGGACCACCGTGACCTTGCAGCCGGCGCTGACCAGCGAGCGAAGAATCGAGTACTTCACGCCAAAATCATAGACGACGACGTGCAACGAGGGAGTCCGCCGAGCGCTGGAGCCGGTTCCGGCAATGCCCTCCGGCCATTCATACGGAGCCTGGCAGGTGAGCTCTTTCACCAGATCCCGGCCGATCAGGCCGGGCAGCGTGCGCGCCCGCTCGGCCAATCGCTTCGGATTCAGGTCTTCGCTGGAGAGCAGGGCCGGTTGCTCGCCATGATCCCGGATATGGCGGGTGAGCGCCCGGGTATCTATGCCCTCGATGCCGACGATCTTGTGGCGGGCCAGATAATGGCCCAGCGTGCCCACCGCCCGCCAGTTGCTGGCCCGGCGGCCGGCTTCCTTCACGATGAAGCCGTTCACGAAGGGTCGGCGCGCCTCCACGTCGGCGTTGTTGACGCCGTAGTTGCCGATCAGCGGATAGGTCATCGTCACCAACTGGCCCAGATAGGACGGATCGGTAAGAATCTCCTGGTAGCCGGTCATGGAGGTGTTGAAGACCACCTCGCCCGTCGCTTCCCCTTCGGCGCCGAGCGCGCGCCCTTCGAACACGCGGCCGTCGGCCAATGCCAGAAGCGCGCGATTCATGACCGCTTCGCCTTCCCGCCGCCGGCGGCCGCCGGCTGTCGGCCGAGGTCGGCCTCGCCATGGACGATCCGTCCTTCGGCCATCGTCAGCAGCACACGGCCGTGCAGCGTCCAGCCCTCAAACGGGCTGTTCCGGCTTTTCGATTGAAATCGGCGCGCGTCGGCCACCCAATCCTCATCCGGATCGATGATCACCAGATCGGCCGCGGCCCCCGCGGGCAGCGTGCCAAAAGACGAGCGGATTACCGCGGCCGGCGACGCGGTGAGCGCCTCGATCAGCCGGGCCGGCGTGAGCAATGACCGGCGCACCAGGTCGTAGCAGACGCTGAAGGCCGTCTCCAGGCCGATGATGCCAAAGGGCGCCCGGTCGAACTCCTGCTCCTTTTCCTGCGCGGCATGCGGCGCATGATCGGTGGCGATGGCGTCGATGGCGCCGTCGGCCAGCGCTTCGATCAGCGCCTCCTGATCCCCACGGCCCCGAAGGGGCGGATTCATCTTCGCGTGCGTCCGGTAGCCCAGCACCGCCTCATCCGTCAACGCCAGATAGTGGGGGCAGGTCTCGGCCGTCACGGGCAAGCCCTGCGCTTTTGCTTCGCGGACCATCCGCACCGAGCCGGCCGAGCTGACGTGGGCCACGTGGAAGCGGCAGCCGGTCAGGGCCACGAGCGCCAGATCGCGCGCCACCATCGCCTCTTCGGACGCGGCGGGAATGCCGTGCAGCCCCAACTGCAGCGAGACCGCGCCCTCGTGCATGCAGCCGCCGGCGGACAGATTCAGATCCTCGCAATGATCGATCACCAGGCCGCCGAAGCCCTTGGCGTATTCCATCGCCCGCCGCATGAGCTGGCTGTTCATCACCGGCCGGCCGTCATCCGAGACGGCCACGCAGCCGGCCTCGAGCAGCTCGCCGATTTCAGCCAGCTCCTCGCCGCGCGAGCCTTTGGTGATCGCGCCGACCGGGAGCACCTGCACGGCGCCGGCCTGGCGCGCCTGTTTGATGATCAATTCGGTGACCGAACGATTATCATTGATCGGGTTGGTGTTGGGCATGCAGCAGATGGTGGTGAAGCCGCCCGCGGCCGCGGCCCGGCCGCCGCTCTCGATTGTTTCCTTGTACTCGTAGCCCGGCTCGCGCAGATGGGTGTGCAGATCGATAAAACCCGGCGCAAGCCAGCAGCCGGCCGCATCAATGCGTTGGCAATCGGCCGGGATGGATGATTTCCACTCGGCCGATTTGCCGACTTTCGCGACTTTACCGTCAATGATCAAGAGATCGGCCGGGCCATCAATTTTCTGAGCCGGATCAATCAAGCGGCCTCCGGTGATCAGCCAATTCCGTTCAGTTGTCACCTTTGCCTCCACCGGATAAGAGATACAGGATCGCCATCCGCACCGCCACGCCGTTGGTCACCTGCTCCAGAATCGCCGAGGAAAGACCGTCGGCCACCTCCGGCGCGATCTCCACGCCGCGGTTGATCGGGCCCGGATGCATGATCAGGGCATCAGGCGCCGCCTGGCTCACCCGCCGGGCGGTCAGGCCGTAGTAGCGCGCATATTCATTGACGCTCGGGAAAAAGCTGCCGCCCTGCCGTTCCAACTGCAGGCGCAGCATCATGATGACGTCGGCGCCCGAGAGCGCCTTGTCGAAATCGGTGAACAATTCGATCTGCCCCGGCGCGGCGGCCAGCCAACTGCCCATCAGCGGCGGCAGCATCGTGCCCGGCCCGGCCAGGCGCACGCGCGCGCCCATCGTCACCAGGCCGAAGAGATTTGAACGGGCCACCCGGCTGTGCAGGATGTCCCCGGCGATCACCACGGTCAGCCCCTGAATGCGCCCCTTCTTCTCCTTGATCGTATAGAGATCGAGCAGCGCCTGGGTCGGATGCTCGTGCGCCCCGTCGCCGGCGTTGATCACGCTGCTGGTGAGCTGCTGGGCCAGCAGCGCCGGCGCGCCCGCCATCGGGTGGCGCACGATCAGGATGTCGGTCTTCATCGCCTCGATGTTGCGGGCCGTGTCGAGCAGCGTCTCTCCCTTGGTGGCGCTGCTGGTGCTGCTGGAGATGTTGATCACGTCGGCGCTGAGCCGCTTGGCCGCCAGCTCGAACGAGGTGCGCGTCCGGGTGCTCGGCTCATAGAAGAGGTTGACGATCGTCTTGCCGCGCAGCGCGGGCACCTTTTTAATCTCGCGGCCGGTCACTTCCTTGAAGGACTCGGCCGTCTCCAGGAAAGA
>JBFMAJ010000177.1:0-4463 GCA_040755775.1 Nitrospirota bacterium | reverse complement strand
CGGCGCCGCCACCAAAATAATGACGAGGTTCACCAGCGCCAGCCCCGTTCCCACCCCGGCCCCGGCAAGAGCCCAGCGCCCGCTCCGGGACCAGCCAGCCCGAAGACCCAGATTGGGCCAATCCCAGCGATTGGCCGCCAGCCATCCGGCGAGCGCGGCCAGCCCGGCACCCAGCGGCAGCCACTGCAGCACCCACGCCCGCCAGGGAAGGCCTTGCGGCGCCTGCGTCCACGCGATGAGAGCGGCGCCGGAGGGCGCCAGGTAGAGCGCCCAGACCGCCACGGTCGCCGCCACCGGAACCACCAGGAGCCAATCGACCGGCGTCGGCGCAAACAACGGCAGCCGGCTTCCCCGTCGCGCCATCGCTGGGGCGGCGTCATCCACGGGCCAATCGCTCGGTAAGCTGATCGGCGAACGCCTGGCTGTCCGCGTCCGCCGCGACCAGCGTGATTTGGCTGGGACGGCTGATGCCCACGCGCAAAATCAGCGCCCAGGCGATCTGCTCCAGCTCGAAAATTTTTTGACCCAATTGAGCGCCCAGCAGCATCAGGGCGGCGGCGCCCGCGGCGTCCACGGCGACCCGGTCGGTGCCCGCCAGAATCAGCCGGGCCCCCCGGTGAATGCGGGGCAACTTCGGGTCAATGACCGCCTCCAGCCCGTCCACGACGATCAGCGACGGCCGGTACCCCTGATTCAGTTCGGCCACCAGCCGGCCCGGATGCGCCGACTGCTCCAGTTCCAGGCGATCGAGCACGTCGCGCTTGGGCAGCAGATTGGTCGCCAGCCAGAGGGACATGCCGAGATCGCCCTTGGCGTTGGTGCGCAGTCCGCAGGCGGTGACCACGCAGGGCGACTGCAGCACCGGCCGGGCCAGGTGAAACCCCCGGCGCCACTGTCCGCCGCTGGAGTCCACCTTGATCCATTCGGCGAAGCCGAGCTCCTCGATATTCAGCAACCGCGCTTCGATCTGTTCCAACCGGTCGTAGAGCCCGCTGGCCGCCAGCGCGTCCTTGGTCGGCAGCGCGCTGCTTTGGGCGCCGATGGTCACCGATTCGGCGCGCAGGTCCCACAGCGCCTGGCTCAGCGCCGCCAAGGTATCCAGATGGGTGGTCATGGGGTAGGGCGCCCGGCTTTCCAGATCGGGAATCAGCAGCACGTCTTTTCCCGCGACCGGGTTGACGTTCAGCAGCTTGATCGCCTGCCGGATCCCCGCCATGCGGTCGTCCGTGCGAACCACCGCCACGGGGGAGGGCGGCGGCGTGCGCTGCCGCCACCAATGGCGGATTTCCTGCGCATGTGCGCCGGGACCGATCAGGCCCGAAGCGGCCAGCGCCGCTCCGGCAAGAAATTCCCGGCGGGTGAATCGGCGTGCCTCCACGTCTCAGCTCCAGGGAGGTCGTGTTCAAGACGGCTGATTATACCATCTTCCCGCGGCTCCGGCGCCTTGATTTTTCTCCGGCTATGCGCTAGCCTATAGCGGTTCACAGCGACGACCATTATCCGTATTCGAGGTTCTCCCCTATCGTGATCGTGCTGCATCGACGTGTCCTTCGGGCCGGCGCCGCCTGCGTCATGGTCGGCCTGCTGAGCGGCAGCGCCGCCGGACAATCCGCTCCTTCCGCGCCACCACCCTCCGCTGCGGCGCCCGCCGGCGCCGTGGCGCTGTTGCGCGATCTGGAAACCCTCAAAGGGCGCGTGCTGGAGTTGGAGCGGGAGCGCCTGGCCTTTCGCGAAGAACCGATCTTCGCCAACGCCGAACTCGTCATCGTGCTGTCGCAGCCGCTGGACCATCCCATTCCGGCCTGGATCACCGGGCTGACGCTGGAAATGGACGGCCGCGCGCTGGAGACCCTGCCGGTGACGCCGGAGCAACGGGCGTGGCTGCGGGACAACGGCTTTGCGCTGCTGGCCAAGCGCTCCGTCCCTCCCGGCCGCCATCAGTTGCGCCTCTTGGCGGACGGCGTCGGCAAAAAGGGGGCGGCCCGGCGCGGGGAGGCCAGCGTCGCCATCGAAAAATCGGCCGGCGGGCTTTGGGTCGCGCTCCATTTTCTCGATGATGCCGGCCCCGATCAGCCGTTGCAGGTCGGCGTCGATCAGTTCGGCAGCCTCTCGCCGGCGATCGGCAAGCAGCGGATCATGCTGCCCCAATGGCAGGCGGAAATGGCCGCGCGCAAGCAGGACCTGCTGCAGGCGCTCAGCTATTATGCGCTGGCGCAACAGCGCGGCCTGCCCCAGGCGGAATTGACGGCGTTGCAGTTCCGCATGGCCGACCTCTACCTGGCGGCCGGCATGCCGACCCACGCCGCCGGCCTGATGGCGCCCTACGCCCGCCAGGAGGGCGGGCGGGAATTCCTGGAAGCCGTGTTTTATCTGCAAAAATCCGCCTATCGCGCCCAGCGGTATCGGGACGCGCTCAACGCCTTCGCCCGCATTACGCCCAAGCTGCGCGTTTCGCTCTATCATGAAGCGCTCTATCTGGCGGGCAACAGTACGCTGCAGCTCAAGGAATTTGAGCGCGCCTTCACGACGCTGAACCAGATTCCGCGGTACAGTGAATTTTACCCCTTCGCCCAATATTCCATGGGGCTGGCCTACCTGAATTTCGGCGACGTCTATTCGGCGATCGAAAGTTTCCGCCGTCTCACCTCGCTGGAGGCCGAGGACAACGCGGCCCTGGAACGGCTGCTCGACAAAGCGCGGTTGACGGTCGGCTATGAATTTTTGCATCAAAAACGCTACGCGGACGCCATCGGCCAGTTCGCCCTCGTGCGTCCTTCCAGCCCCATGTTCGATCAGGCGCTCTTCGGCATCGGGTGGGGCTATTTCAAGCTGGAAGAATTCGTCAAGGCCGCGGTCGTCTTCAAGGATTTGCGCCGGCTCTTTCCCAACAGCCCCTACAGCCAGGAAGCGCTGGTGGCCTTGGGTTACGCTTACTCCCGGTTGCAGGCCTTCAAGCTGTCGATCGACCATTTCCGGCTGGCCCTGGACAGCGTGACCACGCAGGCCCAATCGATTCAGGATCAAATCGACGCGGTCAAACAACCGGCCTGGAAACCACCCGCGACCCTGGCCGCGTTTCCCGCCATTTCCGGCCTCTCCAGCCAGGTCCAGCTTGACGATCTGCTGAACTACTTTCAGGAAGAACACCAGCTTCAAACGGCGCTGGAACAGTATCAGGGCCTGACGCGCGCGATCGACCTGCTGGATCGGGGCCTCGTGGACCTGGCGCAAATGGCCCAGAGCCAATCGCAATGGCTGTCGGGCCAGGAAAGCAAGCAGCGATTCACCGCGCTGCACGCGGGCTTTGAAGCCGCGAAGAAAGAGGCGGCCGCGCTGCAGGCCGCGTTTCGCGCCGAGCTGGCCCGCGCCTCCAGCCAGTGGCTGCAGCGCCAGATGATCCGGCTGGAGGAAACCTCCGTGCAAGCCAGCATCGGCATCGCCCGCAATCTGGTGCTCGACACCGCCGGCTTGCAGGAAGGCCTCTGAGGGCTGCTTGATGTCGCTATTCGGAATCGTCCCGATGGCCCGCAGCCTACCCTTCATCATGGCGCTGACGGGCCTGCTCGCGGCGTGCGCCACGAAGCCCGATCTCTATTACATCGAGCAGGGCAAGATCAACGACGTCGTCCGGGAGGTCTTGAGCAGCCAGCAGGAAGCCGTGCGCAATCCGTCCAAGCTTGAAGCGCTGCGCGAGTATGAATCGTACATCCTCAAACACTTCGCCTACAAGGATGAGTTGAAGGCCGAAGCGCTGCATCGTCTGGGCGATCTCTACATGAAAATGGAAGATGCCATCTATCGCCGGCGGGCCGGCGCCTACGCGGCCGAACAGGATCGGGCCGCCGGAACCGGCAAAACGCTCCCCCCGGTGAAACCGGCCGCCCGGCCGAAGGTGGATCACACCCGGTCCATCGCCGTCTATGAGCAGTTGCTGAAGCTCTACCCGACCCGGCCGGCCAACGACGGCGCCCTCTATCAGTTGGCCAAGGGCTACTACGAAAGCCAGCAGATCGAGAAGGCGATCGTGATGATGGAGCGGCTGCTCAAGAATTTCCCCAAGAGCAGCTACCGCAGCGAGGCGTCGTTCCGCCTCGGCGAGTTTTATTTCGAAGCGGGGCTCTTCAAGGAGGCCGCCGCCGCCTACGAGGCCGCGCAGGGCAAAAAAGACGATCCCACGTTGGTGGAAATCGTCCGCTACAAGCTGGGCTGGACCTACTTCCAGCTCGAGGACTTTCCGCGGGCCAGCGAGTTGTTCCTGGCGATGATCGACCAGCGGGCCATTCAGGACCGCTCCGGCAAAAAGCGGCTCGACCTGAACGCCTACACCGAGCGGGACGCCGCGCTTCTCAAAGAGGTCGTCGCCGCCTCGCTGTTGGCGATCGATTATCAGGGCGGCCCGGCCCACCTGGCCGCCCATTTCAAAAAAACCGGCCACCGCGAGTACGAGGAGCTGCTCTACCGCA
>JBFMAJ010000176.1:0-4478 GCA_040755775.1 Nitrospirota bacterium | reverse complement strand
AAGACCGGAATGACCTGATCCTGCTCGCCGTGGATCAGATAGAACGGCGTGTGGCGGCCGTTATTGAAGAGCGGATAGAAGCCGCGGGGAAAGGGGGCGGCCATCGGCGCCAGGGCGGCGAAGCGGTCGGCGTGGTAGAGGCCGATCAAATAGGTGCCCAGCCCGCCGTTCGACATGCCGGTCAGCACCACGCGATCGGGATCGACGCGGTACCGGCGCATCACGTCGTCCAGCACCGCCAGCACCAGCCGCTCGCCCTCGCGCGTCCACCAGGCGCCGTTCTCGATGCTGGGACAGGCCAGCAAGTAGTCCTCGCCCAACCGGGGCCGCCACCGCTCCAAATAGGCGTCGCCGTCGAAGCCGGCGCCGTGCAGGCAGAGAATCAGGGGATAGGCGCGGTCGGGCCGGTAGGAGGCGGGCACATAAAGGCCGTAGCGAAACGTATCGGCCCCCGCCTGAATCGGCTGGCCTGGCAGGAGGCCCGTGGCCGCGGCACCCGGCACCTGCCAAAATGACGCGTCGGCCAGCACCTGCCGCAGCGCGCGTTCGATCTCCCCGGCCGGACGGTCGGCCAGCGCGGCCAGTTGCCGCTCCGCCTCCGGCGCGTCGGCCCGCAGGTAGTCCGCCACCTGTTGCAGCGGGATCGGCTCGGGTGTTCTGACGGCCGCCGGCGGCCCCGCCTGGCAGCCCGTTACGATCACGGCGAAGAGCGCGGCGCGGGCGGCATGGACCAGCGTTCGGGACATGACCCATGACCTCATGGGAACACCTCGCTTGATCGAACCGCCGGCCGTCGTCAAGGCCGGCGGCGGAGACTCAGCGCTTGGCCGCCCGCTTGCGGTCGTTTTCGTCGAGCAGCCGCTTGCGCAACCGGATGGAGAGGGGCGTCACCTCCACCAGCTCGTCCTCGCCGATGAACTCAATCGCCTGCTCCAGCGTCAGCAGCCGCGGCGGGGTCAGCAGGATATTTTCGTCGCTGCCGGAGGCCCGCATATTGGTCAACTTTTTGGACTTCATCGGATTGACCACCAGGTCGTTTTCGCGGGAGTGCTGTCCGATGATCATGCCGCCGTAGACTTTCACGCCGGGGCCGACGAAGAGGTCGCCCCGCTCCTGCAGGTTGAACAAGGCGTAGGCGACCGTCTCGCCCGCCTCCATGGCGATCAGCGAGCCGCGGGTGCGGGTTTGGATCTCGCCCTTGTGGGGGCCGTAGCCGTCGAACAGGTGGTGCAGGACGCCGGAGCCTTTCGTGTCGGTCAGAAACTCGGAATGAAAGCCAATCAGCCCGCGGGCGGGAATCCGGTACTCCAGCCGCACCTGGCCCCCTTCGCCGACCTGATGATTGATCAGCTCGGCCTTGCGGCGGCCCATTTTTTCGATGACGATCCCCTGCTGGCTCTCGTGAATGTCGATCAGCAGCAGCTCATACGGCTCAAGCCACTGCTCGCCGGCCTGCTTGAGAATCACCTGCGGCTTGGAGACGGCCAGCTCGTAGCCTTCGCGCCGCATGTTCTCGATCAGAATAGCCAGGTGCAGCTCGCCCCGCCCCGACACTTTGAACAGGTCGCCGCCTTCGCTCTCCTCCACGCGCAGGGCGACGTTGGTCCGCAGCTCGCGGAACAACCGCTCGCGCAGATGGCGGCTGGTGACATATTTGCCCTCGGTGCCGGCCAGGGGGGAGGTGTTGACCATGAAGTCCATGGTGAGCGTCGGCTCGCCGATTTCGATGGCCGGCAGCGGCTCGGGGCGGCCGGCGGCCGCGATCGTTTCGCCGATCTCGACCTCCTCCAGCCCGGCCAGGGCGACGATGTCGCCGGTGACGGCCGATTCGAGCTCGATCCGGTGCAGGCCGTGAAAGCCGAGCAGCTTGGTGACCCGCCCCATCTGAACGGAGCCGTCCCGCTTGATCCGGGCGATCGGGTCGCCGATGGCCAACTGGCCCCGCTCGATCTTGCCGATCGCGATCCGGCCGACGTAGGCGTCGTAATCGAGCGTGGTCACCAGCAGTTGCAGGGGCGCGTCCGCCTCGCCGCGCGGGGGCGGCACGTGGGCGAGAATCGTCTCGAACAGCGGCGACAAGTCCGCCGGCGGCTCTTCCAGCCGCCTGACGGCATAGCCCAGCTTCGCCGAGGCGTAGAGGACGGGAAAATCGAGCTGCCGGTCGGTCGCCCCGAGCTGCACGAACAGGTCGAAGGTTTGGTTTACCACGTCGTCCGGCCGGGCGCCGGCTCGGTCGATTTTATTCACCACGACGATGGGGCAATGGCCGAGCTGCAGCGACTTCGACAGGACGAACTTCGTCTGGGGCATCGGGCCGTCGACGGCGTCGATCAGCAACAGCACGCCGTCCACCATCGTCAGGGTGCGCTCCACCTCGCCGCCGAAGTCGGCGTGGCCCGGCGTGTCCACGATATTGATCCGCGTGCCCCGGTAGGTCAGGGCCGTGTTCTTCGCCAGGATCGTGATGCCGCGCTCCCGCTCCAGGTCGTTGGAATCCATCGCCCGCTCCTGGACCTGCTCATTGGAGCGGAAGGTGCCGCTCTGCCGGAGCAGGCCGTCCACGAGCGTGGTTTTGCCGTGATCGACGTGGGCGATAATGGCGATGTTCCGGATCTGTTGTTGTGTGATGACCGTCATGGCAATGCCATAAAAATAGGCCCGGCGACCCGGGCCCCCTTGATGAAGATTGTATCCGCCAGCCGCTCGCTTCGTCAAGAACGGCCGGACCGTCGATCAGTGCTCGATCGTGCCCCCCGCCCGCGCCACGACCGCCCGCATCTCGTCCATGCGCCCGGCCAGCAGGCCGGCGCCGGCCGCCTCCATCACCAGCTTGACGACCGGCTCGGTGTTGGAGGGGCGCACGTTGATCCACCAGTCGGCAAAATTGAGCGTGACGCCGTCGATTTCCTCGACCGTTCCGCCTGGAAAGGCCGACCGGATCGCGGCAATGACATCGGCCGGCCGCTCGGTCCTGATCCGCAGCTCTCCGCTGCCCGCCCAGCGCCGCAGCGGCGCCAACAGCGCGGAGAGCGGCTCTTTCCGGCGGGCCAGATAGCTCAGCAGCTTGAGCGCGGCGAAGAGCGAATCATCGATGCCGAAATGCTCCCGGTACATGATGTGGCCGGACAGTTCCGCCGCCAGCAGCCCGTCGGCATGGCGATGGATCGCTTCCTTATAAAAGGGATTGCCGACGCGCATCGTCACCGGCCGGCCGCCGAGCCGCTCGATCTCTTCTTTGACCGTCCGGCTGAAGCGCAAATCATAAAAAACGCGCCCCTTGCCCCGCTCCAGTTCCTGCCGCGCCAGCAGCACGAAGATCAGGTCGACCGGGGCGATCGCGCCCTGCTCGTCCACAAAGGCCACCCGGTCGGCGTCACCGTCGAACATGATGCCCAGATCGGCCTTCCGCTCGACCACAGTCCGCCGCAGCGCGTCGAGGTTTTTCGGCCGCAGGGTATCGCACTCATGATTGGGAAAATTGCCGTCCGGCACGTGGTAAAGCAGCGTGTACCGGAGCCCCAACCGCTCCAGCATCCCCAGCGCCAGGCCGCCCACGCCGTTGGAGCAGTCGACCACGGCCGACCGGGCCGCCAGGCCGGCATCCCGGAAGGCGCGGACCAGATGCTCCTCGTATTCCTGCAGAACCGGCGCGAGCACGACATGTCCCCCGGCGGCGCTCGGCGCGGGCCGTCCTTTTTCCGCGGAGGCCGCCACCAGCGCCTCAATCGCTTCCAGCCCGCGGCCGTAGTAGATCTGCTCCGCATTCGGGTCGATGAATTTGATGCCGTTGTAGTGCTTGGGGTTGTGCGAGGCGGTGACCATCATGCCGTGGCGCCGGCGTCGGGCGACGGCAAAGTTGAGCATCGGCGTGCTGACGAGCCCCACGTCGTGCACCGTCACGCCGGCGTCAAGCAGGCCGCCGATCACGGCCTCGGCCAGCGCGGGCGACGACAGGCGCGCATCCCGGCCCACCAACACTTCCTCGCTCCGGGACCACTCGGCAAAGGCCCGCGCCACCCGGCCGGCAACCCCGGGATTGACTTGATCGGGGACGGTGCCCCGAACGTCGTAGGCTTTGAAATATGGAAGACCCATCCGCTCCGCGGCGACGCTGTCGGCCCGGCGAGTGGCGACCCCCTCGCACCGCCGGCCAAAACATGCTACACTGATGATGCCCGATCGCCGGACCGAATTGCAACGACAGCATGCCCCCGCCGCTGAACCAACGCCCAATCCCCAAGGAGCTCAGAGAGCTCGAAGGACTGTCCGAGCTGGCCCTCGACCTGCACTGGACCTGGAGCCACTTCAGCGACCGCTTGTGGGAGCTGCTCGATCCGGACGTGTGGGCGCGCACCAGAAACCCCTACTATCTGCTCCAAAACATCTCGCGCACGCGGCTGGAAGAGGCGTCCCGCGACGAGCAATTCCTCGCCGAGTTGCGCGGCTGGATCCAGGAACGGCAGCGCTACGTGAGCGAT
>JBFMAJ010000175.1:0-4482 GCA_040755775.1 Nitrospirota bacterium | reverse complement strand
TGTGGTGACCTACCGCGTCAGCAACCGGCCCAATTTGGAAAGCGTGGCGATGCTGAATACCGACGCCGATCCGCAAGCTGACGACGGCTGGGCGACGGGGGAAGGAGGTGTTCTGTTCCGGTATGATTTACGCGCCGATCCATTGAGGTTGACCTGGTCGCAGTGGACGCTGGCGGACAATAACAACACGCCGCTGCCGACGCAAGGGCTCAAGGCGGTCTCCATGCGCAATAGCGGCGAAGGATGGGCCGTCGGCGACGGCGGAGCCATCTACCGTTTCTCGAACAATCGGTGGCAGGCGGCGGCCAGCCCCACGGCGCGCGATCTGACCGCGGTCTCCATCACCCCCGGCGGCGAAGGCATGGCCGTCGGCGAAAACGGGGAGGTTCTGATCTACAATCCAAATCAAGGGAGCTGGGTCCGCGATCCGACGGCCGGCGCCAATTTAACGGCGATCAAAGCGTTCTCCGATGCCAAGGGCTGGGGCGCCGGCGAGCAGGGCACGATTATCCGCAAACTCGGCGGAGTCTGGGCCGACCCCGGCGACAGCGGCACCGTGGTCCCGCCGGGGGTCGGCAATACGAATCTGCGGGGGATCGATATGCTGCCGCAGCAGAGCAACGTCACCGATTGGCGCGAAAGCAATTGAGGACAAGATCTTGAGCAAGAGGCGAGTCAGTCCCCCAAGATATTGATTTTCCTCTTGACATCCAAGCATTTCTGGCGTATCAATAAATCACATTTGCATGCGACAACTCCTTCTATGCCTCCAGTCAGTTCAGGCCGTACAGACGGGTCTTTTCCATCGGCAAGTCATGGGATGGCGCGGTGGCCTGGTTTAGCGCGCCGGTGATCGGCATCGACATCGGCCACGGTTCGATCAAGGCGGTGCAGTTGACCGGCCGGGGGCGCTCTTCGTTGGCCTTTGCGGGGTTGGTGGAGTTGGCTCCGCCTGAATCGGAAACGTCCGGCCAGCGCATCGCGGCCGGCTTGGCGTCGTTGAATGAGGACTATCGCCTTTCCCGCCAGCCGGCGGCGATCTGCTTCACCCAGCGGCCGCTCGTGATTCGCCACGTCACGATGCCGGCGATTCCGGACCACGAATTGGCCGAAGCGCTTCGCTGGGAGGCGAAAAAGCATTTTTCCTGCGCCCTCGACGAGCTGGTCGTCGACTATCTGCCCCTGGGACGGGAGGGGGGCGCCGAGGGGGCGACGGTCAGCGTCGTGCTGGTGGCGGCGGAGCGGGCCGCCCTCATGGCCGAAGTGGAGCCGTTGAAGCGCGCCGGCTTGAAGGTCGTCGCCATCGACGCCAATCCGCTGGCCTGGATCGCCGCCGTGCAGCGGCGGGCGCCGGAGTTGCTGGAGGGGAACGTCGGGTTGATCGATCTGGGCGCCGGCAAGGTGGACATCAACATGGTGCGCAACGGCGCGCTGCTCATGACGCGGCGCGTGGCCGGCGGCGGCCATGAGATCACCGCCGCGCTTGCCCGCGAGCTCAGCATGTCCTATGACGCGGCCGAGTTGCTCAAGCGGCAGATCGGCCTGGAAAATCCGAAGCAGGCGCTCGACAAGGGCCGGGCCGACCGCTATGCCGAGACCGTCAAGCAGGAAATCAACCGGCTGATCCTCGAAATCCAGCGCTCGATCGAGTTTTTCCGCGTCGAGTATCGGCAGACGGCCATTCACCGGCTGCTGCTTGGCGGCGGCACGTCGTTGCTGGCCGGGTTGCGAGCCTATATGGCCGGCTATTTCGAATCCTCGATCGAGCTGGAGGACCCCTTCTCGGACCTGAAGCTCGGCGCGACCGGCTTCGACGTGGTGCGCGCCCAGGCCCCCCGCTTCGCGGCGGCGATGGGGATGGCCTGCTGGGGGGCGTGATGGCGGAGTCCAAGGCGCGGATCAATCTGTACAGTCCCGTGCTGGGTTCCAAGAGCGCAAAGACGCCAGAAAGGCCGTGGTGGCTGTTGGGCCTGGCGCTCGTCATCGTTCTCTTCATCGCCGGCATGGCGGCGCAACTGGTGGAATACTGGAAGCTGACCCAGGCCATCAAGGCGAGGGAGGCCGATCGGGCCCAGGTGCTGCGCGACCAAAAATTGCTGGATGACAAACTCAATTTGTTGACCAGCGGATTGAGCGCGCAGGTCACCACCGCCTCGGCCGAGCTGGTCGAGGTGATCAACAACCGGCTGCCCTGGGTCGATCTGTTTCAGGAAATGAGCGTTCGGGTGCCAGACGGCGTCTGGCTGCTGCGCGTGGAGGTGGAGGCGATGGCTGCGCCGAAGGGCAAGGAGCGGACCCGCCCAGCCGACAAGCGGACGATTGTGCTCTCCGGCTTTGCCCGCTCCCACCAGAATGTGGGCCAATTGCTGACCGCCCTGGAGCAGTCGCCGAAGTTCAAAGCCGTGTCGCTCAAGTTCGCCGACCGCCGGTCCGAGAAAACCGGCGAGCAGGTCAATTTCGAAATCAGCGGGCAACTGTCATGAAGCTGCCGGGCAAACTTCAGTGGGACCGGCTGTCCGAACGGGAGCGCATGATCGTGGGGCTCACGTTGACCGTCGTGCTCGGCGCCGTCGGCTTTTATTTTTACGAAGGCCAGCAACAACGGGTCATGGGCCTCAAGAGCCGGCTCCGGGGGCTGGAGAACGAGATCAGCATGCTCAAGGCGGAGCTTCCGCTGAAGGAGGTGGCGGTCAAACGCGCCGAAGGCCAGCAAATTGAAGCGGAAGAGCGGTTGTCGCTGGCCGCGCAAACCCAGCAGCAATTGAAGGGCGGCCGGGGATTCTCGTCGCTGATGACGGAGATGGCCCGCATGGCCAAGGACGAAGGGGTCGAAGTGATCTCGATCGAGCTGGGCAGCCCGCGGGATCAAGGCAGCTATCTCGAAATGCCGGCGACCATCACGCTGCAAGCCGAGTTCCGGACGCTGGGGGAGTACTTGCACCGGCTGCAGCATTTGCCCCAACTGGTGGTGGTCGGGAAAGTGCGCATGGAGACGTCGGAGCAGATCAGTCCGATGCTGACGGCCGGCGTGGAGACCGTGAGCTTTATGGGCAAAACATGAGCCGGATGGTGGCGCATGCCGCGGTGCTCTGCATCGTCGCGGCATCCCTATCGGAAGCCCCCGCGAGCGGGGGCGAGCCGGCGGCGACGGCCGGACTGTCCGAGCTGAATCTTCCCGGGCTGGAGCAATTGCAGGCGCCGCGATGGGGGCGCAATCCCTTCGCCTTGCCGACCAAGGAGGAAGCGATGGCGGGCACATTGGTGCTGACCGCTATTCTGTACAATCCCGATTCGAAGCTGGCCATCGTCAACGGCCAGATGGTCGGCGTGGGCGACGAGATCGACGGCCGGCAAGTGGTGGCGATCGGTCCCGATCACATCGTCGTGCGCGAGGGAAAATCGACGAAACGGTTGGACGTGGCCCAATTCACCACGGAGAAACCCGCGCATTGATGCGGCGCCGCCCACAGAAGGCCGCCTGGAGCCTTGCCGCCGCCGCGCTGGCGCTGGCGCTGCACGGCGTGGTGCCGGGCGCCGCGGCGCAGGAGTCGCGCCGCTTTTCCATGGAGTTTCGAGACGCCGACGTTCGGGACGTGCTCAGGGCGTTGGGACAGCAAAACCGGCTGAACGTGGTCTTTGGCGACGAGGTGCAGGGCAAACTCACGCTGAGCTTTCGCGATGTGACGCTCAGGGACGCGCTGGACGCGATTCTGCGCATCCAGAATCTGAGCAGCATTCAGGAGGGAAATATTCTGCGGATCGTGCGGTCGCCGATCGCCGCCGGCGAGGAGCACCTGGGCCTGGCGATCATTCCCATCCAGTACGGCGACGCCGACGACGTCTCGCATACGGTGCAGCAGTTGCTGAGCTCCCGCGGCAAGCTCACGATCGACGCGCGGACGAACACGCTGCTGGTGCGGGACGTGCCCGAAAACATCACGCGGATCCGCGGCGTCATCGGCGCGCTGGACAATCGAACCCCGCAGGTCCTGATCGAGGCGAAGATCGTGGAGGCGGACGCGAACTTCGCCAGGGAAGTCGGCATCCAGTGGGGAACCAATTTCACGGACCGAAGCAATGTGGGAACCTTCGGCATCGGCGGCACGGCGGCGACGGGGGGCGTGGGAGGGGCCGGCAGCAATTTTCTCGTGAATCTGCCGGCCTCGGTCGGCCCCGGCTCCGGGGGCGCCGTCGGCTTCTCATTCGGCAACGTGGCCGACACGCTTTTGCTCGACGTGCAGTTGACGGCGCTGCAAAACAGCGGCCGGGGCAGAATTCTCTCGCACCCGAGAGTGCTGACGCAAAACAATAAAGAGGCGAGAATTTCCACCGGCTTGACCATTCCGGTGCTGACCTCGACGGTCGTCGCCTCCGGGGTGGCGGGGCCCGGCGGCGCGCAGGGCTCTCAGGCGACCACGGGCGTCGAAAATATCGACGTCAGCCTGTCGCTGACCGTCACGCCGCACGTGACGCCGGGCAACA
>JBFMAJ010000174.1:0-4535 GCA_040755775.1 Nitrospirota bacterium | reverse complement strand
AAACGGCAGCTCTTCGGCTTACATTCAAGCCATGCCGAATTTATTTATTTTTCGAATCAGCGCTCTTCGGCTGATCCCCAGGATTTCCGCCGCCCGGGTCCGGTTTCCCCGGCACTGTCCGAGCACCATCGCGATATGCCGCTTTTCAACATCCAACAGGCTTGTCGGCAGCGCACTCGCCTCCGGCGCCTGGCTGGTGAGATAGCCCGGCAGATCCGATAGCCGGATGAACGATTCGACCGTCAGCACGGCCGCCTGCTCGAGGACGTTTTCCAGCTCTCGGACGTTGCCCGGCCAGTCATGGGCCATAAGCACGGCCTGAGCCGGCCGTGAGATGCCCAGAACTCTTTTGCCTCTGGTCTGATTAAATCGATCAAGCAGAAAGCGGCAGAGCAGCAGCAGGTCGTCTTTCCGGTCGCGGAGCGGCGGGACCTTGACGATGAAGGGCGTAATCCGGAAATAGAGGTCCTCACGGAAGCGGCCGTTTTCGACCTCCTGCTCCAGATTCCGGTTCGTGGCCGCGATCACCTTGCATTTGGCCTGGGAGGTGAGCGTGCTGCCCACCCGCCGGAACTCGCCGTCCTGAAGCACCCGCAGCAGCCGTGGTTGAAACGACAGCGGCAGCTCGCCGATCTCATCCAAGAAGAGCGTGCCCTCTCCGGCCGCTTCGAAGAGGCCCGCCTTATCCTTGATGGCGCCGGTGAACGAGCCCTTCACGTGCCCGAAGAGCTCCGACTCGATGAGGTGTTCCACCAGCGCGCCGCAGTTGCAGACGAGGAACGGCTGCTTGGCCCACGGACTGGACTGATGCAGGGCCCTGGCCAGCACCTCTTTGCCCGTTCCGGTCTCGCCGGTGATCAGGACGGTCCGGTAATAGGGGGCGATGCGGCGGATCAGAGAAATGATTTCGAGCATCTGGGGGTTCCGTCCCACGATCCCCGCGAACGTATATTTTTCGGCGAGGAGTTTTTCCAGCTCGGCGGTCTCCCGCCGCATCTCAACGACGTCGTGAATACGCTGAAGGGTCTCCTTCAGCCGCTCCAGATCGATCGGAGATGAAAAGTAGGCCGTGGCCCCTCGTTTCACCGCGTCGATCTCCCGGCCGGCCTGTTGACCGAACAGGATGACGTCGGTCCGCGGATCGACGGCCTTGAGCTGTTCCACCACGCCGGGATCATCGTCGGCCAGCACGAGATGGTAGCTGTGCTGGGCCAGCCGTTGGGCGGGATGGGCGTCTTCCGGCAGCGTATCGAGCCGATGGGCGTGGAGCAGGGACCGGACGGCCGGATCCGGATTCTTGAGGGCCAGCAGAATCTGCAGCACGGCTATTTGAGCCGCACGAGATCCCGGGCTCGAATGTCGTCGCCGGCGATGATCCGGCCGATCGCCGAATCGTGAGTCACCTGATCGATGACGATTTCCCCGACGATGACGTAGGCGGGCTTCGGCGCCTCCCCGGTGACCGGGTCGGCGATTTTTTCCAGCGCGGCCTGCACGTAGCCGGTCATGCCGGCAATCAGTCCGGCGTCGGCGCCGCGCTCCAGCGTGACGCGGCCGCCGACGCGATTGGCGATTCGAATCTCCTTGGCGGGAGGCACCGCGGCCGTCACGGACTGGGCGACGGCAAACACGTCCTTGCGGTCGATCTCCATCACCCGCCGGCCGCCGAACGACAGGGTATGATCTTCCGCGTACATCACCGCCTGATTGCGGCTGATGAGCCGGAGCTCCAGCACCACCTGTTTCTCCAGTCCGGAGAGCTGGGTGATCGTGCCGGTGATCACGCCGTCGATGACGCGCTTGTCCATCAAATTCTGGACGAGGGTTTTCGCCTCCTGCGGCGGCGCGCCCCGGAGGGGTTCGCGCTGGTACAGGTCGATGCGGTTGAGCTTGAAGAGCGCCGTGGTGAGGATATCCGGGATGGTTTTGACCAAGTCCCCGGCCCGGCCGGTCTGATCGGTAAAATCCATCACGGCCGCGCGAAAATGATAACTTTCGACGGGCACCTCCGTGCGCGGCGGAAACGGCGTCGTCGGCGGTGGCATCGGCACGGACGCGCACCCGCAAAGCAGCAGGCCCGCGATCGCCATGAGGCGCCTCATGGCGCGACCCGGCTTCTGGCCCATTCGGCGATCCCAATTGGGTTTGAAAGCGTCACCGCTTTTTGATACGAGGTTTTTGCGTCGTTCGATCGTCCGGCCAATTCCTGGCAGTAGCCGGTCCAGGCGTAGACGTGGGAGTAGGACCAGCCGCTGGTCACCAAGGCCTGGAAGATTCGGAGCGCCTTGTCGCACTGGCCGCGGCGCGCGGCAATTTCCCCAAGATAATAGTAGCTCTGCGCGTCGAGCGGCTCGGCGTCGAACGCTTTCTGCAGGAAATTGGTCGCGGACACCAGCGCCAGATCCCGGGCCTCAGGCGTCGATTCGGGATAGGTCGATTCCACCAGATGCGTGAAGCCGGAATTCATGAGGGCGTACGCGTGATCCTGTTTGGCGTCGAGCACCAATTGATAGCAGGTGCGGGCCCGGGCGGCGTGGATTTTGCGGATTGGCGTCCACTGCTCCGGAACGGTGTTGGCGGGCGGCGTCCCGGACAGCATTACGTCCCGGTGGGCGTCGCCCCGCTTGAGCAGTTCCTGGGCCGACAGGCCCGGCCGGCAATCGATGGGATAGGCCGCTTCGCGCAGGGGCGGGAGTCCGCCGCATGCCGCCGGCAGGAGGCTCACGATCATACACCATGGAATCAGGCCCCGCATCGTCACGCTCTAGTATAGAGGCTAGCAGACGACTAAAATGCTGTCAAATCGCGGTGTTCGGGCCCCGGCCTTGTCATTCTCCCTACCCTCGACTATAGTGTGGACGATGCGCGCGGGGCGCCGACACAACGAGGTGACCACATGAAGAGACGTGTTCGGACGGGCGTGACCATCGCCGCGGTGTTGATGGCCGGCGGGTGCGTCAGCGAGACCAGCTTTCGGGACGTGATGCAGCAACTGCAGCAAGCCCTCGGCAAAAACGAGCAACTGCAGGGGCAGGTGAACGGGCTTAATGCGCAACTCGTTCAGTTGGGGCAGGAAAAAGCCGCGCTCCAGGCGGAGCTGACCACACGACAGGCGCGGCTCGAGGAATTAACCGGCCAGCTCGATGCCCAGGCCGAGCAGATCAAATCCCTGTCGGGCAAGCCCGCCGTCACCACGCGAATTGTCACCAAATTCAAAGAGCCCGACATGGGGTGGGCCGACGGTCTGACCAAGGAGCTGAAAAAGGAATTCGCCGAGGAGGCCCGCCGGGGCGAGGTGACCGTGAAGCCGGAGGCCCGGCGGTTGGTGATTCACCTGTCGGAGCCGGCTCTGTTCGAGCCGGATGATTTCCGGGTGTCCCTCGAAGGGGAAACGTTGCTGGCGCGGCTTGGAAAGATCCTGGCCAGGATCAAACAGCAGCAGATCATCGTCGGCGGCCATCTGGATACGACGCCGATTGCCCAGGCGATGGCGGCGGACTTTCCGACCGCCTGGGATTTTACCGGAGCCAGGGCGGTGGAGGTGGCGCGCTACCTGCAGGAAGAGAGCGGCGTGAGCGGATCGCTGCTGTCGGCCGCCGCCTACGGGGCGGCCCGGCCCATTTCAACGAACGCGACGGAGGCCGGGCGCGCTCTGAATCGCCGGATCGAAGTCGTCCTCTCCCCGTAACGGGGCCGCCGGCGCCGGCTACCAGAGAATGGTGACGGTCAAGAGATCGCCGTATACTCCGGCCGAAATGTTTTGCCGCGGCGGCAGCGATCCGTAGATGGTGGCCGTCCGAGGTTTGTTCTTGGTCACGTTCTTGAGGATGACGACCGACGTTCCGCCGGCGCCGTCGCCCCAGATCGACGTTCTGCCTGCGTCCGTGTAGAGATTGTAGGTCAGCCGGTCCGCGCCGGTCGTCAGCTTCATCTGCCTCGGATTGAACAGGCCCGAATGCATGCTGGGCTCGATGGAGATCGTGACGTCCGGCGGCGGCGCCTCGTCGCAATTGACCGTGACCGTGCCCGTGGAGGTGAGCGGCGCCGGATCGAAGATGTCATAATTGCCGAAATTCACGTCCGTGGCCGTGACGCCGCACGCGGCGGAGGCCTCGGACGCCAGCAGCACGATCCCGGCGAAGGCGAGCCATTTAAGGGCCGGGTTCACAGACCAGCTCTCCGAGATCGATAATGACGTCCGGGCTCTCCGGAATCGTCAGGGGGAACAGGCACGGGACGTCATGGTACGCAAAGGAGGCCTCGTACGTCCCGGCCTTCACTGATTCGAGATAAAACTCGCCTTCCCGGGTGGTTTGGAAGAGCCGGGGCTGGCCGTCGACGGTCAACGTAATTTCGTAGAATTCTATCGGGACGGCCGCCTGGCCGTCGCGGACGGCAATGCGTCCGACCACGGCCTGGAATTTTTGGGCCGCGAATCGAATCGAAGAGCCGCTCCGGAACGGCGGGGAAATGTACTGGACCACTTCGTCCATGGCGTAGTCGATCGGCACTTCCCGGTCGTTGTTCGAAATCTG
>JBFMAJ010000173.1:0-4546 GCA_040755775.1 Nitrospirota bacterium | reverse complement strand
CTCCGCGATCTCCTTGGCCAACGCCGCCACCGTAAAATCCTTCGGCTGGATATCGACGCGCAGCCCCAGCTCGCGCGCGGTGTCGGCGGTGATGGGGCCGATGCAGGCGATTTTCACGCCTGAAAGCCACTGCTTCACCGGCTGGCCCTCAAAGAGCGCCATGAAATTCTTCACGGTCGATGAGCTGGTGAAGGTCACGACGGCCAGTTCCTTGCGCTCCAGCATCCGGCGCAACTGCTCCCGCCGGGCCGTCGGAAGGACCGTCCGGTAGGCCGGCACCACGTCCACCCGCGCGCCCCGTTTGGCCAGCTCCTGCGGCAGCACCTCCCGCGCCTCCTTGGCCCGTGGCAGCAGGATGCGCTTGCCCCGCATTTCCACGTCCGTCAGTCCTTCCAGGATCGCCTCGGCCTGGAAATACTTCGGCACCAGATCGGGCGCCAGGCCGTGCTGGTGGATCGCCTCGGCCGTCTTGGGGCCGATCGCGCCGATTTTGATGCCCGTCAGCTTGCGGAGATCGCCGCCCTTTTCCCGCAGCCGCTTCATGAAAAATTCCACGCCGTTCACGCTGGTGAAGAGCAGCCAGTCGTAGTCGGCCAGGCGCGCGATCGCCTGATCGAGCGGCGCCCAGTCCTCCGGCGGCAGGATCTCGATCGTCGGAAATTCGACCGGCTCGGCTCCGTACTGGACCAGTTGCTCGATGAATTCCGCCGCCTGCTCCTTGGCCCGCGTGACCAGGACTTTTTTCCCGAAGAGCGGTTTGGCCTCCTGCCAGTTCAATGAGTCGCGCAATCCCACCACCTCCCCGATGACGATGATCGCGGGCGGATGCAGCCCGGCCCGTTCCGTCTCGTCAGCTATCGCCGAAAGTGTCGACGTGACCGTCCGTTGTCGCGCCGTCGTGCCCCACTGAATCACCGCCGCCGGTGTCTCGCCGGAGCGGCCCGCCGCCAGCAGCGCGTCGACGATCTGCTCCAACCGCAGCAGCCCCATCAGGATCACCAATGTGTTGCCGGAGCGGGCCAGTGATTTCCAATCGATTTGCGCGATCGTATCCGATTCCTCGTGACCGGTCACGCCGGTCACGAAGGTGACGGTCGAGGCCCAGTCGCGGTGGGTGAGCGGAATGCCCGCGTAGGCCGGCACGGCGATCGCCGAGGTGACGCCGGGCACCACCTCGAAGGGAATGTTCGCCTGGGCCAGCGTCAGCGCCTCCTCTCCGCCGCGGCCGAAGATAAAGGGGTCGCCCCCCTTCAGCCGGACGACGGTGAGCCCCTGCCGGGCCTTGTCGATCAGCAGCCGGTTGATCTGCTCCTGGCTGACGTGGGGCGCGCCCCCATGCTTGCCGACGTAGATGATCTCCGCGCCGGCCTTCACGTCGCTGAGCAGCTCGGCCGGGGCCAGTGCGTCGTAGATCACGACGTCGGCCTCGCGCAGACACTGGCGGCCCTTGACCGTGATCAGGCCGGGATCCCCGGGGCCTGCACCTACGAGAAAAACCTTGCCGCCGTGTGCCACGGCACCCTTCACCCACTACCCGGGGGCGGCGCGGACGATTCATAGATTTCCTTGAGGATCGCGTCGGCGCCTTGCGTTAGCAACCGTTCGGCCAGATTTTCGCCCAGCGTGACGGCGTTGTGCATCGGCCCGCTCGCCTGGTCCATGATCAGCCGCGAGCCGTTCAGGCTGGCGACCAGCCCGCGCAGCATCAGGTGGCCGGCCTGGATGATCGCGTGACCGGCAATCGGCACCTGGCAGCCGCCCTGAAGCCGGGTCAAAAACGCCCGCTCCGCCGCAACGCAGGTGGCCGTCACCGGTTCATCCAACGAGGCGACCAGGCTGTTAATTCCTTCATCATCGGCCCGGCATTCCAACCCCAGGGCGCCCTGGCCGATCGCCGGCAGACTGATCTCGATCGGCAGATACTCGGTGATCTGCTCGTCCCAGCCCATCCGGCGCATGCCCGCCGCGGCGACGACGATGCCGTCGAGTTGTTCCGTTTTGAGTTTTTTAAGCCGCGTGTCGAGATTGCCGCGCAGCGGCACAATGACGAGGTCGGACCGCTTGTGACAAAGCTGCGTGCTGCGCCGCAGGCTGCTGGTGCCGATCCGGGCGCCCTTCGGCAGCTCGGCGAACGGGTAGCCGCGGGCGCTGATGAGGGCGTCACGGGGGTCTTCGCGCTTGGTGGTGGCGGCGATGTGCAGGCCGGCGGGAATCTCGACGGGCAGATCCTTCATGCTGTGCACGGCCAGATCGGCCCGCCGGTCGAGCAGCGCTTCTTCGATCTCCTTGACGAAGAGCCCCTTGCCCCCCACCTTGGCCAGGGGCACGTCGGTGATTTTGTCGCCGGTCGTTTTGATTTTGACCAGCTCCACCGCGCAGTCGCGGTGCATGGCCTCCAGCTCCGTCTTGACCCAGTTGGCCTGCCAGAGCGCCAGCGGGCTGGAGCGGGTGGCCAGACGGATCACGGCGCCCATCTCAGCCCTTCTCCTTCGACGATTCCGGCTCCGCGGGTGACTCGGCGGCCGATTCCTGCGGCGGCTTGGACGGATCGAGCTGGAACAGGCGGCGGGCCGCTTCGATATAGAGCGAGCCGTTGGCCGAATCGGCCTCCTGCTTCAGCGCGGCGAAAGGAGAGTGGAGCAATTTTTTCACCAGGCTGTCGGCGAAGCGCTCGATCGCCTCGACCTGGTCGGGCGAGAGCGTCTTGACCCGGCCGATCAGCCGCTCCATCTCGGCCTGCCGGATCGCCTCGGCCTTCTCGCGCAGGGCCACGATGGTGGGGACCACGTCGAGCGATTTGAGCCAGCGCACCGCCGAGTCCAGCTCCGCGGCGATGATCGGCTCGGCCCGTTCGGCCTCTTTCGCCCGCTCCCGCCGGTTCGCCTCCACCACTTGCTGCAGGTCGTCGATGTCGTACAAAAAGACGTTGTCGATCTCGTTGATTCGCGGGTCGATGTTGCGGGGGACGGAGAGATCGATGAAGAAGATGGGCCGGTTTTTGCGGAGATGGATGACCCGCCGCACGTCGTCGTACTGGACCAGGTAATGGGTGGCGCCCGTCGAGCAGAGGACGATATCGCTCTGCTCCATCTGTGGGACGGCCTGATCGAGGCCGAAGGCCTGTCCCTGAAACTCGGCCGCCACGCGCGCGGCCCGTTCCTGGTGGCGCGAGCAGATCACCACCCGCCGCACGCCCAGCGCCACCAGGTGGCGGGCGGCCAGCTCGGCCATCTCCCCGGCGCCGATCAGCAGCACCGAGGTCTCCTCCAGCCGGCCGAAAATCTTCTTCGCCAGTTGCACGCCGGCAAAGCTGACCGAGACGGCATTCTCCGCGATTTTGGTCTCGGTCCGCACCCGCTTGGCCGCCGACAGCGCCCTGGAGACGAGCTTGTTCAGCACCAAGCCGGTGGTCCGGTGGGCCATCGCCGCCTCGAAGGCATCCTTGAGCTGACCCAGAATCTGCGGCTCGCCCACCACCATCGAATCGAGGCTGGAGGCGACCCGGAACAGATGGCGGATCGCGTCGGCCGCCGCGTAGCTGTAGAGGTGAGGCTCCAGCGCCGCCATGGTCAGCGACGGATGAAGGCTCAGAAGAAATTGCCGCACGCGCTCGAAGCCGTCGTCCGTCTCCTGCGCGACGGCGTAGACTTCAACCCGGTTGCAAGTGGAAAGAATCAGCCCCTCCGTGATGCCCGGCAGGGCGCGAAGCCGCGCCAGGGCGTCGCCCAATTGCTTCTCGGCCACGGCCAGTTGTTCCCGCACTTCCACCGGCGCGGTTTCGTGATTTAGTCCGACGAGAATAACGTTCATCCGTTATCCAAACGCATAGAGAAAGGTCAGCCCGACCACGGCGAAGCCGACGATCGCCAGCCAGGCCGCCCGCTTGGCCCGCCAGCCGAAATTCATCCGCCCGTGCAGGATCACAAGATAAAAGAACCAGGTCACCAGCGTCAGCGTCTGTTTGGGCGTCCAGCTCCAGAAGGCGCCCTTGATCTGGCTCGCCCAGATGGCGCCGGAGAGCATGCCGATCGTCAGCAGGGGGAACCCGAGCAGAATCGTCCCCTGGTTCATTTCATCCAGCAGCTCCAGCGAGGGTAACTGTTCATAGAGGACGTTCAACCGCTTGGTCTTCAGCATCCGGTTCTGGGCCAGATACATCACGCCGATAATGCAGGCCAGGGCGAAGGCGACGAAACCCAGGAGCGAAAAGACGGCGTGCACGCCGAACCAGGCACTGGTGAGCGGCGGCGTGTCGGCATTGGCGCGGATGACGCCCGACGGCAGCAGGAGCAGAAACGACAACGGCAAAATAAACGAGCCGAGCACGTGCAAACGATAGCGCAACTCCACCGCCAGCAACACCAGCGCCAGCGCCCAGGCGATAAACGCCATCCCTTGCTCGATCGTGGCGAGCGGCAGGGCGCCGAGGGCGACGGTCTGGCCAATCAAGGCCGCCGTGTGGCCGGCCCATCCCGCGGCGGTCACCCAGACCGACAGCACCGCCAGGGTCCGCCGTTTGCTGATGAGATAAATGAGAAAAAAGAGC
>JBFMAJ010000172.1:0-4625 GCA_040755775.1 Nitrospirota bacterium | reverse complement strand
TCGACGATTCCAAGCGGTTGACCCCCGTCCAACGCGACGCCGCCTACGACCGGATCATGGCCGGCGCCGTCGCCGTCGGCGTCGGCCTGGCGGATCACGAGGAAATCGACCGGATCAACATCCTGCAGGCCACCAAGCGGGCCATGGCCCAGGCGATCGACGCGCTCCGGCCCCCGCCCGATTTCCTGCTGATCGACGCGGTGGCCTTCCCCTCGTTCCTGCCGCTGTGGGCGCTGATCAAGGGCGACCGGCGCGCGCTGGCGGTGGCCGCGGCGTCGATCGTCGCCAAGGTGACGCGGGACCGCCTCATGGCGCGCTACCACGAGCAATACCCGTCTTATAATTTTCTCATTCACAAAGGCTACGCCACGCCCGAGCATTTGAATCTTCTGCGCACCTTTGGCTGCTGCGCGATTCACCGGCGCAGCTTCCGGCCCGTGCTGCAGCCGCCGCGCCGCGTCTTTCAGCTTGCCGCGTACGGCGATGGGGGGCGCGGGGAGGAGCGTGAGCATCGCTCCCCCCGCGTGAGCGAGCGCGCTCGCGCGAGCGGAAATGTTGACTGACGCCCAACAGTTCGGGCAGCACAGCGAGGCCGCGGCGGCCGACTGCCTGCGCGCGGCCGGCTACCGGATCGTGGCCCGCAACTACCGCCACCGGCTCGGCGAGATCGACCTGATCGCCTACGACGGCGCCACGCTGGTCTTCGTCGAGGTCAAGGCCCGCCGGAGCGACCGGTTCGGCGCGCCCGGCGAGTCGATCACGCGGCGCAAGCGCGATCAGTTGACGAAGGTCGCGCTCGCCTATCTGGCCAGGGCGCACCGGAGGGCGCCGCCGCCCTGCCGGTTCGATCTGGTGACGGTGCGGCCGGCGCCGGACGGCGCCCCGCGCGTCGAGCTGATCAAAGACATGTTTTCGCCCTCATGGGACGGGATCGGCTCGTGATCCAGCTCTATCACGTCACCAAGCGCTACCGCCGGCCCGCGCCGGCGCTGAACGACGTCACGCTGCAGATCGGCAAGGGGGAGTTCGTCTGCGTGACCGGTCCCAGCGGCGCGGGCAAGACGACGCTGCTCAAGCTGATCTTCTGCGAGGAGCAGGCCGACCAGGGCCAGCTCCTCGTGATGGGCCGCAACGTCGCCCGCATCCCGCCGCGGCAGGCGCACACGATCCGGCGGTCGATCGGCATGGTCTATCAGGACTTCCGGCTGCTGCCGGCCCGTTCGTTGTTCGACAACGTGCTGCTGGCGCCCCGGGTGGCCGGCCACTCGCTGTCGGAGTCGCACCAACGGACCTTGTCGGCGCTCCGGCTGGTGGGACTGGAGCAGAAACGCTCCGCCCTGCCCGGGGAGCTGTCCGCCGGCGAGCAGCAGCGGGCCTGCATTGCCCGGGCGCTGGTCAACGAGCCCCCGATCCTGCTCGCCGACGAGCCCACGGGCAATCTCGACGAGGAACTGGCCTGGGAGATCGGCGCGCTGCTGCAAAAAATTCATCTGAAGGGCACGACCGTCATCCTGGCCAGCCACAACCGCGGCCTGATCGCGCGCCTCGGCTGCCGGGTGATCACCCTCAAGGACGGCGGCATCGTCAAGGACGAGGGCGGCTCATGAGCCTGGGCTTCTGCCTGGAGGAATTATCCCGCCATCTCCGCGATCACCGGGGCCCGGCGTCGGCGGCGGTGGCGACGATGGCGCTGGCCTTTTTGCTCCTGGGATTGTTTTTGCTGCTCTGGGTCAATGTCCGGGCGATGACGGGGCAGGCGACGGAAGAGCTGCGGCTTCAGGTGTTCCTGCGGGATGAGATCGAGGCGGCCCAGCGGGACCGGGTGAGGACGGCGCTCGAGCGGGAGCCGGCGGTGGAGAGCGTGTCGTATGTCTCCAAAGAGGAGGCCCTGGCCCGGTTCACCGCGCAGGGAGGCGAGCAGGCCGCCCTGCTCGAAGGGTTGGGGACCAACCCGCTGCCCGCGGCGTTCGACGTCCGGCTGCGGCCGGATCCGGCGCTGACGGCCGATCTGCCGGCGCTGGCCGGCCGGATCGAGGCGGAGGCGGGCGTGGAGCTGGTGCGGTACGGCCAGGAATGGATCGGCCGGTTTCGCGTGGTGCTGGCCTTTCTGCGCGCGCTGGGCATCGGCGTGGGCGGCGTCGTGGCGGCGGCCGTGGTCGCCATCGTCGCCAACACGATCCGCTTTCTGATCGACGCCCGCCGGCAGGACATCGCCGTGCTGAAGATCGTCGGCGCCTCGCCGGGCGTGATCGCGCTGCCCTACCTGCTGGAGGGCGTGCTCCTGGGCGCGGCGGGCGCGCTGCTGGCGCTTGGGGGCCTGGCGGGGCTGATGGCCTGGTCCGGCCCCGCGCTGGAAACGGCGGGCGGATTTCTGCTGGGGCGCGGCGGCCTGCAATTTTTACCGCCGCAGATCATGGCCGCAGTGCTGTCGGCGGGCGCGCTCCTGGGGGCGATCGGCAGCGCGCTGGCGCTGCGGCGCCACTTTGGGCTGACGACGGCCGCATGAGCATTTTTAGGATTGCGATATTGATAGGCGCAGCCATCCTCTGCGGAGGACTTTTCGGCGCCGAAGCCGCCGCACAGGCGAAGGGCGGCAAGAGCGATCCGAAGAAGGAATTGGAGCAGTTGCAGCGGCAGCTCGAGCAGAAAAAACAGCAGCAAAAATCGGCGGCCCGCAAGGAGCAGTCGATCCTGGAGGAGCTGGAAGGGATCGACCGCCGGATTCAGCTCAACCGCCGCCGGATCGCCGAGATGGATCGCCGGGTGCGCCGGCAGGATGAGGAGCGCGAGCGGTTGGATGCCGAAGTGCGGGCGTTGGAGCAGTCGGTGGCGGCGCTGCGGCAAGCGGTGGCCGGCCGGTTGCGCGCGGCCTACATGGCCGGGGAAGCCGGCGGCTGGGGCGTGCTGCTGGGCGCGGACACGTACCTGGATGCGCGGGCCCGGGTGGACGCGTTGCAGCGCATTGCCGCCCGGGAGGCGGCGCTGCTGGACGATTATCGGCGCCAGCGCGGCGAGCTGACGGCCAAGCTCCAGGCCGAGCAGGCGCTGTTGGCCGACGTCCGGCGCAATCGCGACGAGCTGGCCTCGGCCCTCGACGATATCGGCCGGGCGCGGGCCAACAAGCGCACCTTGCTGACTAAAATCCGCACGGAGCAGTCCACCGCCTCCAAGGCGATCGCCGAATTGGAGCAGGCCTCCAAGCAGTTGCAGGAGCTGCTGAAGCGGCTGGAGCAGCAGGAAAAGCAGCGCAAGGCCGACGGGCGTTTGGCCCAGGCCAAGGGAAAGCTGCCCTGGCCCCAGGAGGGCGAGGTCGTCGGACTATTTGGCCGCCAGCGCCATCCGCAGTATAATACAGATGTCTTTCGCCGCGGCATCGAAATCCGCTCATCGGAGGGGGCGCCGGTCAAGGCGGTGCATCAGGCCGTCGTGGCCTATGCCGACTGGTTCAAGGGGTTCGGGTTGGTGGTGGTGCTGGACCATGGAGATCATTACTATACGTTGTATGCGCATCTTGGAAAAAGCGCGGTGAAGGTGGGCGAGGCCGTTGAACGCGGCCAGGTGATCGGCGAAGTCGGAGGCACCGGAATGGGCAGCGAAACGACGCTCTATTTCGAAGTCCGTCATCATGGCACGCCGCTGGACCCGATCGGATGGTTGAAAAAGAGAGGAAAGGGGTGAACGTTATGAAGCAGGTCGGCCGACAAACGTTGACGTCATTGCTGGTGCTGGTGGCAATGCTGTCATCGGGGATCATTATCGGAAAGTTGCTGGAGGGGCGAAGCGTCGCTGCGGTGGAAACGTACGACAAGCTGAAAGTCTTCGCCGAGGTCCTCTCGCAGATGGAAAAAAATTACGTGGAGCCGGTCGACACCGCCAAGCTGGTGGACGGCGCGATGCAGGGGATGATCAACACGCTGGACCCCCATTCCGCCTACATGCCGCCGGACATCTACCGGGAGATTCAAGTCGATACGAAGGGGGAGTTCGGCGGGCTCGGCATCCAGATCGGGATCAAGGACAACCGGCTGACGGTGATCGCGCCGATCGACGGCACGCCGGCCGACCGCGCCGGCGTGAAAGCCGGCGACTTCATCTCGCAAATTGACGGCATTTCCACCAAGAACATGACGCTGGTGGACGCCGTCAACAAGCTGCGCGGCCCCAAGGGCACCAAGGTGAACCTGTCGCTGCAGCGCGAAGGGCAGGCGGCGCCGATCCGGGTGACGCTCGTGCGTGAGACCATCAAGATCCAGAGCGTGAAGAGCCAGTTGCTCGACGATCAAATCGGCTACGTGCGGATCACGCAGTTCCAGGAGCAGACCGCCAGCGATCTCCGGCAGGCGCTGAAGCGGCTGATGGACGACGGCGCCCAGTCGCTGGTGCTCGATCTGCGCAACAATCCCGGCGGACTGCTGACCTCGGCCGTCGAGGTGAGCGAGCAGTTCCTTCCCAAGGGGAAGATGGTGGTGTCGATTCGCGGCCGCAACAGCGCCGTGGACGAGTACCGCGCCAACGGCGCGAGCCCGCTGGTCGATCTGCCGATGATCGCGCTGGTCAACGCCGGCAGCGCCAGCGCGTCGGAAATCGTCTCCGGCGCGCTGCAGGACTGGGGGCGCGCCGTCCTG
>JBFMAJ010000171.1:0-4633 GCA_040755775.1 Nitrospirota bacterium | reverse complement strand
AAGCCGCTCGCCGTTCTCTCCCTTCGAATTGGCACGGCACTTGCTTTTCATCAGGGGACAAACGCATCCACGCATTGTCAGAAGGGAGTCGTCATGTTCTCACTGATGATTGAGACCGAGCAGGTGCACCTGCAGGAAACCGATTATCTGGTTAGGTATTTCAAGCGTATTAATTTTGACGGCATCGTGAGGTATAGCCTTGAAGTTCGGTTCGGGCCGGATGACGCGCTGGTCATCGATGATCCGTCCTACGGCCGGTTGCGGCATAAGCTTCAGGCCATTCTGCCGGCCGCGCTGTACAGTCGCCGGCTTGCGGGAATGGCGCCGCCACTGCGGTCGTTTCGACGGCAGCCGGCGACGCAGGGCCGCAGCCGGTGAACCCCCGATGAACCCGATGATGACGGAGACATCACGGCCGTCGCGCCCCACGATTTTGATCGTGGATGAAGAGCCCCACATCCGGCAATTGATCATCGAGCGGCTCCAACAGGAGGGGTTTGACTGTCAGGCCGCGGCCAGCGAGCGCGAAGCGCTCACGCGCTTGGAGCGGGAAGACCCGTTTGATTTGATGGCGTGCAACATCAAACTCGAATCGTCCGGCCTGCAACTGCTGACGGCCGTGCGAAGCGCCTATCCCGACATGGCGGTGGTGATGATGGCCGCGCTGTCGGAGAGCCGGCTGGCGGTGGAAGCCATGCGATTGGGCGCCGCGGATTATGTGGTGAAGCCGTTCAGCATGGAAGGATTGGTGATGCGGATCCGGAGCGCATTGGAGCGGCGGCGGCTGCTGTTGGAAAACCGGCTCCTGCGGGAAGAACAGGCCCGTCACCGGCGGCGGGAGGCCGGCGAGCGATCAGGCACGGAGTCCGACCCAGCGCTGCAGTCGGTCACGCGCGCGCTGGCGGCCACCGTCGAAACACTGGCGCTGGCCCTGGACCACCGCAACCAGGCCATGCGGGGGCATATGCGCCGGGTGGCAGCATATACGGAAGAAATGGCGCGGGCCATGGGCATCAACGGGCACTGGCTGGAGATGGTCCGCCACGGCGCGATGCTGCACGATGTCGGCTTCATAGCGATTCCCGATGCCATCGTGACCAAACCGGAGCCGTTGAATGACGCGGAGTTGGCTGAAATGAAGCGGCACGTCAACTACGGCTATCAGGTGCTGAAGGCCATCGATTTTTTCCGCGACTCGGCGACGATGGTGCTGCACCATCATGAGCGGTATGACGGCCGCGGCTATCCCGCCGGGGTGGCCGGGAACGACATCGCGCCCGGCGCCCGGATCTTCGCCGTGGCGGACGCGTTCGACGCCATGACTTCGTCTCGCCCCTATCGCCGGGCCCTGAGCTACGATGACGCTTGCGCCGACCTGATTCGATGCTCGGGCAGCCAATTCGACCCGGCCGTCATCGAAGCCTTTTTCACGGTTCCGCGGACCCGTTGGCTTGAATTGAGCCGGCAGTCCGAGCGCGCCGTCCATCTCTGGCAAGGCGAGTGCTAACGGTCGGCGCGCCAACCCGTCGCCGCCCCCTCCGCCGCCTCTCCTCTTGAAACTCATTAGGAATCCGACTATAGTACCAGCACGCGGGGCATGACGCCGCCTGCGGAGGGGGAGGACTCGATGGCGGAGGAGCCGCCGGAGTCGAAGCTTGATCGAGTGAACCGGATCATGTGGCTGGTCTCGGGCATCGTCACCGCGGTGCTGGTGGTGATCATCATGATCATCATCATGATCCGGGGCAGCGGGTACTGATGGAGCTTCGTCAAGCTCCGGAAGGCTTGTTGGCGTGGCTGGAGTGGCTGGAGCAATGGGGCTACATCACCGCCGGCCTCAGCTTTCTGCTCCTCGGCATGCTGACCTTCGCCTATTCATGGGTGACCTTTTTCGCCACGTTGAACGCGGGGATCCTCAAGGCCGTCCTGATCCTGACGAATGATCTGTTGTTCGTCATTATTCTGCTCGAGCTGTTCCGGACCGTGGTGAATTTTCTCAAGTCGCGCGTGATCACCCTGGAGCCGTTTCTCTATGTGGGCATCATCGCCGGTCTTCGTCGCATCCTGACCAGCGGGACGCAATTGATTCATTTCGAGCAGATGGACCAGGAGCTGTTCGAACGGTATCTGTGGGACGCCGGGGCCAATCTGATTATCGTGTTTGTGTTGGTGCTCGGAATTTTCATCTTCAAATATGCACGCATCGACGCCAAGCCTGTCCGGGCCTGACGCAAACCCTTCGCACACACAACGAGGAGCTTCATGAGCCATCGCGCGATCTTGTGGTCCGTCATCCTGTTCGCCGTCACGCTGGCGGGGTGCCAGCAAAACACCTCTTCGGCGCCGAGCCCGGCCGTCCCGCCGCAGGCGGCGGCCCCGGCGCCCCCTCCGCAGCAGCCGGCGCCGCCCGCCGCCGCGGATCGCTCATTGGCGTTCATCCGGTTGGATCCCGCCAACTTCTCCATGGAGGCCATTCAGGCGAATAAAAAACGCGTCGAAGCCGATCCGGCCGATGCCGTGGCACTGACGCAGTTGGGCCATGCGAATTACATGATCCAGCGCGTGCCCACGGCCAATGAGTATTACGGACGGGCCGTGCGCGCCGACGGTAAACTGGTTGAGGCCCGGCTGGGGCTCAGCAATACCTATGCGATGATGGGCCAGCTCGACGACGCAATGCGAGAACTTGACCAGCTCCTGGCCCTTGACCGCACGCATCCGGAAGCCTTGTATAATCGCGGCCTGCTCCTCTGGTATGGGAAGCAGGATCGGGAGGGCGCCCGGCGCGCGTGGGAACAGTTGGTGAGCAGCCATCCCACGAGCGAGCTGGCCCGCTACGCCTCGGCCCAACTGGCGCAGTTGTAGGAGCCGACGTCGAAAAATCATTGACTTTTACAAGAATCTTGCTAAGATGGCGCGGCCGCCTGCCAGGCGGGCGCCGCAGAGGGGAAGCTTGAATGGATGCCGGTCCGGGTAAAGAGAACAATTCGCCCGTTTTTGATTTGATCGTGCTCATCGGCATGGTGTTGAACATTCTGCTGGCGATCATCTTGGTGCTGTATTATTTCGATTTTCTTTGAAGATGGGCGGATGCTTGACAATGAAATTCCTGTTGGTGTAAATTTTCATGTTTTTCCATCGGCGTTGCGAGAGATAAGAAATAATCAAACCATTGTTGAATGCATGGCGTGATTCACCGTCAAATTATTATGAACACAAAGGAGGAAAGGAACATGAAGAGAACGTTGATTGCGATTGGCGCGCTGGTGGGGGCCGTGGCGTGGTTGGCCGTTTCTCCCATTGGGGCACAAGAGGGTGGCGCCGGCGCTGGGTATAAAGAAGCGCCCGTTGCAGACGGGGGGACCGTGACGGGAAAAATCACCTTTAAAGGCACCCCGCCGCCGCCCAAAACGTTTGACTTGGCCAAGTTTCCGCAGCCGGATTTTTGCGGCAAAGTGGACAGCGAAGGCGGCAAGCGGATGCTGCGTGAAGTGACCGTCACCAACGGCGCGCTCGCGGACGTCGTAGTGTACATCGAAGATGTCACGCAAGGGAAGCCGTTTAAGTTGGACGCCACCGAAGTGAAAAGCGATACCTGCCGATTTTTGGCGCAACAGGGCAGCAGCTTCGTCGGGGTCGTCAAGAACAAGGGCCAGATCTTGGTAGAGAATATGGATGCGGATCCCAGCGATCCCAAATCGGCCTCCGGCGTGCTGCACAACCCGCACGGCTATGAGGTCAAGGGAGCGACCAACACGACCATGTTCAACAAGCCGCTGCCGAACAAAGGGCAGGTGCTGAAAGAGACGGTCAAGCTGAGAAAGAAAGACAGCTTCATGAAGCTGGAGTGCGATCAGCACAACTTCATGAACGCCTATTTCATCGGGGTCGAAAATCCGTACTATGCGGTCGTCGGCAAGGAGGGAACCTTTACCATCGATCAGATTCCTCCGGGCACGTACGAGATTACCGCCTGGCATCCGATCCTTGGCGAAGTGGAGCAAAAGGTCACCGTGGCGGCGAAAGGAAAAGCCACCGTTGACTTTGCGTTTGCCGGCAAGTAGGGTTGGCGGTTAGGTGTTGCGAGAAAGGGGCATGCGGGATCTCCCCGCATGCCCCTTTCTTTTTCCTCGATTAAGCGGTATGAAATTCGTCGAGGGCGCTTGACATCGATACCGGCACATTTCTTATAATTCCGCCATCCTGGCCCGGCTGAATGCACATGGTTCACTTCCTGTTATATGGATTTTCAATCGCTGTGTTCACCGTGGCGCTGTTTGTGTGCGGATTGATGGCGGGGCAAGCCCTTGAGCGTCGCGCCATGCGGAGGCATACCGAGTGAAGCTGCCCGTTCGGTTCTATATCGGATACATCCTCACCCTGGTGGTCATCATTGGTCTGGTCGAGATGACCTTCGGAACGTTGTACGCGCGCTATGTCATACTGTATACGGGAGGCATTTTCATGGGCGGCTTGCTGGTCGGGCAACGGTACGAGCAGGCCTGGTTGGCCCGTCGATCCCGGTCCCGACGCCCGTCGGCTTCCATCGAAACGGGGAGTCCGTCATGAAGCACGTGTTTTACGTGATTTACGTGCTGTTTTACACCGGCGCGGTGTTCGTTACGGGCCTCTT
>JBFMAJ010000170.1:0-4642 GCA_040755775.1 Nitrospirota bacterium | reverse complement strand
GCCGGCTCTCTCTCGGCCGCGCCGGCCGTGGCGTTTGAGCCCTACCTGCCCGGTGATCCGGAACGGGGAAAAGCGCTCTTCTTCGATCCGCAGAGCAAAGCCCCGTGCGCGAAGTGCCATACGGTCGGCGACCAGGGAGGCAAGGTCGGGCCGGAGCTGACCAACGTGGCCGGCACGCGCGACATCCACTATATCATTCAATCGGTGCTCGACCCCAGCGCGGAGATCGCCAGCGGCTTCGAGCCGTTCTTGATCATGACGACCGACGGCGAGCTGGTCAGCGGGGTGAAAAAGGGCGAAACCGAGACGGAGATCGTCCTGGCCGACAGCGAAGGCGAACTGCACAAAGTGGCCAAGGCCAAGGTCGACCGGATGAAGCAGCAGAGCAAATCGCTGATGCCCGACAATTTTAAAGAGCTGTTGACGATGGAAGAGTTTCACGATCTGCTGGCTTATCTGCAGACGCTCCAATAACGGGTGACGATGAAACGGCGCATCTCATTGTTCTGGTACGCGGTGATCACGATGGTCATCGTCTATCTCATCGTGAAATTCGCGATTCCCATCGTGTCGATGTGGATCACCGGGCGGCCCTATCCGCTCATCGTGCCGACCACGCTGACCGTCATCTACATGCTGCTGGCCATCATCGGATTGGCGGCCTACATCACGATGTCGGAAGAGAACATGCGGGAATTTCTCGATCCGATCGCCCGGTTCCTGCGCGGCGGACAGGCCGGTCCCGCGGGCCTGGCGCGGCTGCTGGTGCTGGGGCTGATCCCCGTGCTGGTCGGCTGGGTGGCCTTCGATCGGGTGGCCCCGAAAGTGCAGAGCCCGACGGGCATCCGGATTCAGCATCCGACGATTCCCGGCCAGTATGAAAAGCTGGTCAATCCCTACCGCGATCCGTCGGAGGAGATGGTCAACGCCTTCATGCAGAACGAAGGCCTCAACGTCCCGGCGGAGGAAGCGCGTGGCCGTCTGATCCATCAGGCGATGACCGAAGGGCGGGGGCTCTATCAGAAGAATTGCCGCCCCTGTCACGGTTCCAAAGCCGACGGCAACGGGCCGGTGGCGGCGGGCTACCGGCTGCGGCCGGCCAATTTCCGCGATCCCGGCACGATCGCCACCGTGGTGGAAGCCTACGCCTTCTGGCGGATCAAGGAGGGCGGGCGGGGACTGCCGAATGAGTCGACGCCGTGGGATTCGGTTATGCCCCGATGGAAAGACGAGCTGACCGATGACGAGATCTGGAAAATCATTTTGGCCGAATACGACACGGCCGACGTCGAACCGCGCAAGCCGGAGAAACTGCACTGATGCGACGGCCGTGGATCATCCCATTGGCGCTCCTGCTCTGGGCGTCGAGCGCCGCGGCCGGCGAGCTGGATACCTTTACCGGACCGACCGTGCCGGACGAGGTTCCGTCCAAGAAAGCGCCCACCACGCCGGAGGCGATCGAGGCGGGCAAGAAGATTTACGAGCGGCGGTGCCTGCCCTGTCACGGCGCCGCCGGCGCGGGCGACGGGCCGGCCGCCGATACCATGGATCCCCGGCCGAGGGATTTTACAAAGGGCAAGTTTAAGATCCGCTCGACGGTGCACAAGGCGCTGCCCACCGATGAAGACCTCTATCGGACGATCAGCCGCGGCATCCCGGGCAGCGGCATGCCGGCCTGGAAGGCGCTGCTGACCGAGGATCAACGGCTGCAGGTGATCGCGTACATTAAGACGTTTGCGCCCCAATTCGGGGAGGGCGCCTCACCGGAAATGATTCCCGTCGGTCAGCCGCCGCCGGCGACGCCGGATCTGCTCAAGAAGGGTCAGGAGATTTTCGAAAAAGTCTGCTTTGTTTGCCATGGCAAGGCCGGCCGCGGCAACGGCCCGCTGGCGGTGGCGACGCAGGATGATTGGGGCAATCCGCTCTACCCGAGAAATTTGACGAAAACATGGACCTACAAGGGCGGCAACGACGTGAAGGATATCTTCCTTCGCATCTCGGGCAGCTTGAACGGCACGCCCATGCCGGCGTTTCAATCGACGCTGACCGAGGAGGAGCGCTGGGCGGTCGCCCATTACGTGACATCGCTGCAGAAGGCGACGCCGAGCGGCGGCACGGTGGTCATCGAATCGCAGCGGGTCGAGGGGGAGATCGGCGACGATCCGGCCGCGCCGGTCTGGGCGGGGATGGCCGCCGTCGACGTGCTGATGGCCGGGCAGGTCCACGTGCCGCCACGCAATCAAAGCCCGACCGTCGATATCGTCCAGATCCAATCGGTCTACAATGACAAGGAGATCGCCTTCCGGCTGACCTGGGACGATCGCACGGAAAACCGGACGCATCAGGAGAGCGAGCGGACGCAACAGATGGAGTCGCCCATCTTCACCGAGACCTACCCGGTGCTCTATCCTCCGTCGATGCGGTTGAAAAACTTGAGGGACTCGGCTGCGCTCCAGTTCCCCGTCAGGCTGCCGCAGGGACCGGAAAAGCCGCATTTCTTTTTGGGCGACACCGGCAAGCCGGTGAATCTCTGGCAATGGAAGGCCGACGGCGACGCGGTGGAGGAATTGACGTCCAAGGGTTATAAGACGCCGGCGGCCAGGCAGCCGGACGCCAGCCAGCAGGCCGCGGGCAGGGGAGTCTTTACCGACGGCGTCTGGCAGGTGGTGCTGAAGCGGCCGTTGGTGACCGAAGATGCGGCCAACGACGTGCAGTTCGGGCCTGATCAATTGATCCCGGTGGCCGTGCACGTCTGGGACGGCGCCAACGGCGAAACGGGTCTGCGGCGCACCGTCTCGTCCTGGTATTTCGTGGTGTTGAAAACCGGCGTGCCGGCCGGCGTCTTTGCCGCCACGGGCGTCGCGGTGATTCTGGCGGCCGGTTTGGAGTTTTGGTTGGTGAAACGCACACGACGTCAAACTGCAGGAAAGGAGTCTTGAGCATGACATTTCTCGCCATCGGCATTGCCGCAAGCGGCATCGGATTCGTGGGGTTGGGATTGGGCTATCTCTTTGGAAAATACGTCGAGGGGGTTGCCCGGAATCCCGGCGCGGTGAAGGAAATGAACCGGATGATCTTCATCTGGTTCGGCCTGATTGAGGCGACGGCCATTTATATCCTGGTGCTGGCGTTTCTGCTCTACGGGAAGGCCGCCTAAGTCCGTCGAGCATGAAAAAACTGGTTGCGATCATCGGCGGGGCGGCGCTGCTGGCCCTCGTCGTCATATCGGCAGGCGCCAAACTGTTCGAGGATCCGCACGTGGCCGAGGGCCGGGCGCTGTTTCAATACTACTGCGCCCATTGCCACGGCGCGAAGGGGCGCGGGGACGGCTATAACGCCGATTTCATGGATCCCCGGCCGCGCGACCTGACCGACAGGGTCGAGCCCTACATGGGCGAGCAATCCAACGACGATATTTACACGACGCTCAGCCGGGACGTGAAGGAGGAAGAGGAGGTGACCGACCCGGAGGAGATGTGGATTCCCGCCGCGATGCCGACCTTCAAATACACGCTGTCCGACAAGGAGCGGTGGTCGCTGGTCGCCTTCGTCAGGAGCCTGCACGATCATGAGGATGAGCCGATCGATTTTACCCGGGAGATGTCGGCCGAGCGGCCGCACATCGAGGTCGGCGCGCCGCCGACGCTCGCGTCGCTGAAGGCCGATGAGGTGGGCACACTGGCCGAGCGGGGCAAGCATCTGTACGAATCGAAGTTCATGTGCTTTTCCTGCCACAAAATCAGCAGCGAGGGCGGCACGGTGGGCCCGGAGTTGGACCGGGCCGGCGTCCGCCTGAACGACAAATGGATTTTCCGGTGGACGAAGGTTCCCCAGGCGATTCGCCACGACACCAAAATGCCAAGCTTCGGCATGTCCGACGAGGAAGCGCTGGCGATCACCGCCTATTTGAAGACGCTGCGCGAGCCTCCGCCCCCGACGCCATCGTCATGACCCCAGCCGGCTGAGCGCCGGCCCGCATGCAATTTTCCTTCCGCAAGCCGCTGCCGCGCTTTCCAGGCTGGTGGGCGGCGTTGGGGCCCGGAGTCATCTGGATGGCGCTGGCCCAGGGCAGCGGCGAGCTCATCTGGTGGCCCTATGTCGTCGCCAAGTATGGGCTGACGTTTCTAGTGTTATTGGTCCCCGCCTGTCTGTTGCAGTATCCGCTCACCGTTGAGATCGGCCGCTACACCGCCCTGACCGGCGAGAGCATCTTTCAGGGCTTCATCCGGCTCCATCGGGGTTTCGGCATCTTTTTGTGGGGGTTGATGACGATGTCGTTTCTCTGGTTCGGCGCCTTCGCCTCGGCCGGCGGCACGGCGATGGCGGCGCTGACCGGATTTCCCGCGGGATGGAGCGCCCGAGGGCAAACCCTCTTTTGGGCCTACGCGTCGATCGCCCTGTTCCTGGCGGCCATTTTGTTCAGCGGCGTCATCTACACGTTGATCGAGCGGGTGATGAAAACGGTGGCGCTGATCACGGCGGCCGGCCTGCTCTGGGCCTGCCTGCAGCCGGAGGTGCTGGCCGTCGCGCCGGAATTCGCCGCCGGCCTGCTGGGCCAAGCCGGCCCGATGCCGCGGCCATGGGAGGATGCCGATGCCACCAAGCTGTTGACGGCAATCACATTTGCCGGTTTGGGCGGCTT
>JBFMAJ010000169.1:0-4644 GCA_040755775.1 Nitrospirota bacterium | reverse complement strand
CGCATGGCACTTCGGATCATAAGCGTTGCCGGCGGGGCGGGTCAAATCCGCCGCGGCGGCGATTGACTTCATGACAAAGGAAGCATTATCGTAGCCCACGTAGCGGCGAGTCGGAAGGAGGCGGCCCATGGCAGAATCGAAGATCGCATCGTTTCCAAACGGCGTGCGGCTCATCAAATGGAGCCGCAAGGAAGAGCCGACGGCCGAGTCCGTGGCCGCCGAAATGCGGCGGTTCGGCTACACGGTGTATGACCTGCAGACGATCGGGCCGTGGTTCGAGCGCAGCCGCCACGCGCATGATGAGGCCGAGATCCGCGGCGCCGTCTCCGGCGTGACGACGTTTCACTTCGACGATCTGCCCGTGACGATCGAGGCGGGCGACATCTTATTGATCCCCGGCGGCCTGCCGCACGAAGTAATCAGCCACAACGGCCGGCCCTTTTCCGCCTACAAGGGCTCGCTCAGCGGCCAGCGCCACGTCAGCGAGCACGGCGACGCCAAGGGCAGCGTCGAGGATCTGGCGCGCTCAACCGAACGCCATCAATGAATCTCATCGGTCTCGACCTCGACGGCACGCTGGAGGACAGCCGCGCCGATATGGTGGCTGTCGCCCGACGCGTGCGGGCGCAATTGGGGCTGCCGCCGCGACCGGACGAGGCGCTGCGGCCCTGGGTGAACAAGGGCATGGAGCAACTCTATCGCGCCTGCTTTGACGATTACATCACGGGCGATGGAGCCAGATTGGGCACGGTCCGCCTTCGCTATGAGGCGGACTATTTCGACCACGTCGCGGTGGAGACGAAGCTCTATCCGGGCGTTGCGCCGGCGGTCGAGCAACTGGCCGCGTTCGGCTCGCTGGCCTGCGTGACCAACAAACCGGAGCGGATCTCCTGGCGGTTGCTGGAAGTGCTGGGGATCAGCAAACATTTTACGACGGTCGTCGGCGGCGATACCTGCCCGAGAACGAAGCCCGACCCAATCGTGCTGGAGGCGGCCGCCCGCCGCTGCGGATTTGAGAAAAAACCGGCGCGGACCTTCATGATTGGCGACACGGCGGCCGATATCGCGATGGGGCGCGCCTTTGGCGCCACGACCATCTGGTGCGCCTGGGGCTATACGGCGGAACCGGACGGGACCGCCGATTATGTGGCCGAGCGACCTGAGCAATTGCCGCAATTGGTGAGGGCGCCATGAAAGAGCTCGCCACGCTCGGCGGCGGCTGCTTCTGGTGCCTGGAGGCGATTTTTGCCGATCTCAAGGGTGTGGAAAAAGTCGTCTCCGGCTACGCCGGGGGAGCGGCACCCAACCCGACCTATGAGCAGGTCTGCTCGGGCCGAACCGGCCACGCGGAAGTCGTGCAAGTGACCTTCGATCCGGCGGTCATCAATTATAAAGATATTCTTGAGGTTTTCTTTGCAATCCATGATCCCACGACATTAAATAGGCAAGGCCATGACGCTGGGACGCAATACCGCTCCGCGATCTTCTTTCACACGCCGGAACAGCAGGCGACCGCGCAGCAGGTGATCAAAGAGCTGGAGGCCGCCCAGCTCTGGAGTGGTTCGATCGTGACGGAAGTTGTGCCGTTCACAAAGTTTTATCCCGCCGAAAACTACCACCAGCGCTACTATGCCGAGAACCCCCGGCAGCCCTATTGCCAGGCCGTCATCGCCCCCAAGATCGCCAAATTCCGCCGCCATACGCTGGCGCGGCTGCTCAAGTAAGCATGAAGCCGAGCGTCTTTGTGACGCGGGCGCTGCCCGATGTCGTGACGGCCGCGCTCCGCGCGCGATTTCAACTCGAGGTCAACCGCCGGGACCGCCCGCTGTCGCGCGAAGAATTGCTGCGCGGCATGACGCTTGCCGACGGCATGATCGCAATGCTCAGCGATGCGATTGACGGGCGCATGATCGAATCGGCGCCGCGGTTGCGGATCATCGCCAATTATGCGGTAGGCTACAACAATATCGATCTTGAGGCGGCGAATCGGCGTGGCATCGCCGTCACCAACACGCCCGGCGTCTTGACCGAAACGACTGCGGATCTCGCCTGGGCGCTGATCCTGGCGGCGGCCCGCCGCCTGCCGGAAGGAGAGAAGTTGGCTCGCTCCGGCCGCTGGACCGGCTGGGCACCGACGCAACTCATCGGCGGCGACGTCCATGGCAAGACGCTCGGCATCATCGGCATGGGGAGAATCGGCCAAGCCGTGGCCCGGCGGGCGCACGGTTTCTCGATGACCGTGCTCTATTATCAACGCCATCGTCTTGCGGCGCCGGCAGAACGACGGCTACGCGTTCAATATTGTTCTCTGACCCCATTATTGAGGAGGTCGGATTTTGTGTCACTGCATCTGCCGTTGAACGACGCCTCCCGCCACCTGATCGACCGGAAGGCGCTGCGGCTGATGAAGCCGACGGCCTATCTGATCAACACCGCGCGCGGGCCGGTGGTTGATGAATCAGCGCTGATTGAGGCGCTGGAGCGCAAACAAATTGCCGGCGCCGGTTTTGACGTCTATGAGCGGGAGCCGCACATTCCCGCGCGATTACGTCGTTTGAAGAATGTCGTCCTGCTGCCCCATCTGGGCTCGTCGTCTGTAGAAACACGACAGCGGATGGGGATGATGGTGTTGGACAATCTGGCGGCTTTTTTTGCCGGCCAGCGTCCGCCGAATCAAGTCAATTGATTCTCTCGGTCAAAGTCGTGCCGAAGTCGTCCCGCAATCGGGTGGCGGGCTGGGTGGGCGAGGCGCTGAAAATTTGCGTGACGGCGCCGCCGGAGAAGGGCAAGGCGAATGCGGCCGTGGAAGCGGTCTTGGCCGGGGCGCTCGGGTTGCCGAAGGAGCGGGTGCGGATCGTGGCCGGATTGAGCTCGCCCCGAAAGACGGTACAGATCAACGGGCTGGATGAGGCCGACGTGCGCCGGCGATTGCCGCCGGCCTGATTACGGCAGCAACCGGTGCCGGCGAAGAAATTCCCGCATGGCGGAAAAGAGCGTCTCTTTATATTCATTCAGCCGGTGATCGCCGCCGGCGATCAGCAGCAGCTCCAACGGCCTTGCCGCGGCATACTGGACAAACTCCACGCTCTCGTCGAACGGCACCGACTCATCCGCCGTGCCGTGGATGATCAGCGTCGGCGTGCGGTAGGCCGGGAACAGCTTGTCGATCGTGTACTCCGGGGCATCGTCGAAAAGCGCCTTGCCGATCGTCACGCAGACGTATTCATTTTTGTAGACAATCTCGCCGTCGCGCTTCAGTAGCGACAGCCCCGGCGCGCCAAGTTCCTCGATGCGCCGTTCAATGAACCGGAAGCCGGGCGCGATCAGCAAATTGGCGGCCACCCGGCCGGGGTGGCGCGCCGCATACCAGGCCGCCGTCAAGCCGCCCATCGAGGAGCCGACCAGGATGCACCGCTGAAATTTGGCGCCTTCGGCCACCAAGACCGCCTCGAGGTCTTCCAGGTTGCGCGAGACGGTCAGCTCCTTCAGCGTGCCGGAAGAGCGGCCGTGGCCCCGGTGGTCGAACGCCAGATAGGCGCAGCCCGCGGCGATGAACTGGTCGCGCAGATAGAGCACTTTTTCGCCCAACTGGTCCGACGCGAAGCCGTGGAGGTAAATGACCAGCGTGTCCGTCGAGGCGTTCGGCGGAAGCGTCAGCGTGAAATCGAGGGAATCGTTCGGACTATGCGGAAACGAGAGGCGCGCCACCGATTACGATCGCTTGAACTGCTTGCTGAGCGAGAGCTCCTGGCATTGGTAGGAGGAGCCGATGTTGGCGCCGTAGATTTTCTTCGGCTCCGCCAGCAGCCGCTCGTAGATCAGCCGGCCGACCGCCTGGCCGTCCTCCAGGAGAAACGGCACCTCGTGCGAGCGCACTTCCAGCACGGCGCGCGTGCCCTTGATGTCGGAGCTGCCGTAGCCGAAGCCGGGATCGAAGAAGCCGGCGTAATGGATCCGGAATTCACCCACCGACGGATCGTAGGCCACCATCGCGGCGGCATAATGCGGGGGCACTCGGACCTTCTCTTTGGAGATCAGAATATAAAAATCGTCGGGATTCAGGATCAGATGGCCGGCCCTCGGCCGCCGGATCGGCTCCCAGTAGTCGAGCGGATCGTAGAAGTTGACCAGATCCAGATTGATCAGCGGAGCATGGTGCTTGGCCCGGTAGCCGATGACCTCGTCGGGCCCGGCGCCCTGTAAGTCGATCGACACCCACAACCCCTTGGAGATCATCGCGTCGGCCGGCTCATCCTCCCCCACGTAGACGAGCGTTTCCTTCTCGTGCAATTCATCCAGCGCCGCGTCCGACGGCGGCGGCGCGCCGCGCACGAACCGCAACTGGTTCAGCTTGGTCCCCTGCCGCACCAGGATGCTGAAGGTCTTCGGCACGACCTCCAGATAGAGCCGGCCTTTGTAGCCTTCCTTCACGCGCTCGAACTCCTTGGCGTAGTCGGTGATCAGCCGGGTGAAGATATCGAGACGGCCGGTGGTGCTTTTGGGGTTGGCTTTGCCGGACAATTGCGCCGGCAGCCGCAGCTCCTCCAGCAGCGGAATAATATAGACGCAGCCCTTCTCCAGCACGGCCGGGCTGGTCAGATCGATTTCGTGCATGAAGAGCTCTTCGATCCGTCCGCGGACGGT
>JBFMAJ010000168.1:0-4692 GCA_040755775.1 Nitrospirota bacterium | reverse complement strand
GCTACCTGGGCCAGGAGACGACGATGCGGATCAAGACGCAGGGTTCGGTCAACCGCAAACTGGTCGGCCTTCGATTGGACGGCCCCGCGCTGCCCGAACCGGGCGCGCGGCTCTTGGCCGACGGACAACAGGTTGGCAGCCTCACCAGCGTGCTGGACTCGCCGACGTTGAAGCAGAAGATTGCGCTGGGCTACGTGCAGAAAGGATTTTTTACGCCGGGGACGGCCCTCACGGTGGCCGCCGCCGGACGCGCCGTCGTCACGCCGTTGCCGTTCTATCGACGGGCCTGACGTTCACGCCTTACGGCCGCCCCTGATGCCCTTGCCGCACGGTGCGAGTGCCTGTCGACGTGCCGCAGACGCGGCAGCGGTAATCGTACAGATCGCCGTTGGGCAGGACCAACAGCAGGTGCTCGCGCACCGGCGTGGCGGTCCGGCACTTGGGACAATAGAGCGCCGCCGCTTCCAAAGCGCCGAATTGCTCTTGCGGTTGGTCCATGGGCTGGCGCGGCCGACGCGGACCCGGCGGCAGCCCGCCGGGCGGCATCGTGCGGGGCGGCGGTCGATGGTGGGCCATGGTCGCCTCTATTGTACCGCCGGTTCCGCTTGGAAATCGACCCCGCTTCTGCTATCGTAGGCCGGCGCTCATGAATCGCCGCGTCGTCATTGGCCTGGCCGTTGCGCTGGCCGCCTGCCAGGGCAGTGCCTTCCGTTCCAATGTCAGCCTGGAGTTTCTCAGCCTAACACCGGTTCAGCCGCGCCATCACCGGCTCAAGGTCTCGATTGATCCGGCCACGCATACGCTCACCACTGAAGATCAGGTTAAGCTGCAGATGAAGCTGCAACCAAATGGCGCGCGCCCTCCCTCGCTGGCGTTCTATCTCGCCCCGCAACTTCGCGTGGAATCGGTGCTGATCGACGAACAGCCCGCGCCCGTTCGGCGAAAGCCGCCCCGATTGCCGTCCGGGCCTCTCAACGGCCGGCGCTATGCCCGGTTCGAAGAGCTGGCCAGGTATGAGATCGCGCTGCCGCCGGACGCCCACGATTCGCCGACGCTGACCGTGCGCGCCGCCGGCCCGTGGCCCGCCGATGCCCAGGGCATGCAGTTGGCCGGGCACAGCGGGTGGCATCCTCTCTGGCCCAACGCGCTCTTTACCTTCGATCTGGAGGTGGAGCATCCGCAAGCGTGGGAAAGCGTCAGCGCCGGCGTGTTGACGAGGCGGGAGCCGTCGGGCCAGCGCGCGCACTCCACCTGGTCGATGGCTCAGCCGACCGATGCGATCGATCTGTTCGCCGGCCCCTACGTCGTCACCACCCGCAGCGTCGGCGCGCTGCCGGTCTCAACCTATTTTTTCCAGGATGAGGTCTCCCTGGCCCCGGAATATCTGGAGGCGGCCGCTGATTATTTGGCGCGCTACAGCCGGCTGCTCGGCCCCTATCCCTTTCAAACATTTGCCATCGTTGAGACCCCGGCGCCCATCGGCGCGGCGGTGCCCTCGCTGGCGCTGCTGGGGCAGTCCCTCGTCCGGCGCCACTATACCCAACCCTACGGGCTCGGCCATGAGATCGTCCACGCCTGGCTCGGCAACCACGTCATGGTCGATGAGGCGGAGGGCAATTGGGCGGAAGCGCTGACCACCTACCTGGCGAACTACTACACCGTGGAGGAGACCGACGGCGAAGAGGCGGCTCGCCGGCAGCGCCGGCAGATGCTGATCCAGTACGCCACCTGGACCACGCCCCAGACCGACTATCCGCTCATGCGCTTTCTTGACAATATGAGCCAGACCGACGCCGCCGTCGGCTATCAGAAGGGCGCCATGGTGTTTCATCTGTTGCGGCGCATGCTCGGCGAGGAGGAATTTTTCGGCGCGCTGCGGGAGCTGACCGAGCGGTACGGCGGGAAGCGGGCGGGATGGAACGACCTGCGGCTGCTCTTCGAGGCCCGCCTGGGCCGGCCGCTCGACTGGTTTTTCCGCCAGTGGATCGTGCAACCCGGCGCGCCGCAACTGGCGATCGAGCGCGTGGAGTTGACGCCGGCGCCGGCCGACCACGAGGCCCCGGAGGGCACCAGGATCGCGGTGCATTTGCGGCAAGCGCCCCCGCTGTTTCGCCTGCCCGTCACCATCCACATTGAGACCCCGGACCGGATCCTGGAAAAATCGTTCTGGATGGATCAAGCGGAAGCGGTCATCGAAACGATAGCGGCCCAGCCGCCCATTCGCATCACCGTCGATCCCGACGAACAGCTGTTTCGCCGGCTTGCGCGCGAAGAATTGCCGCCGATGCTCAACCTGACGCTCACGGAGCCGGCGCTGCGCATCGTGCCGCCAGGCCTCGCCGATCACGCCGAGTCGGAGCTGTATGCGACGATCGCCCGGCAGGCGGCCGAACGGGCCGCCGGCCGGGTCGAAGATGACGGCGGTCTCTTATTGCTCGGCGGGCCCGCGCAAAACCGGGAGACGGCCGAGGCGGCCGAACGCCTGCCCTCCAGCATCCGGCTCGGACTACTGGATTTTACCATCGACGGCCGGACCTATCATGACGCCTCGCACGCGCTGTTGCTGACCTTCAGGGATCCGGCCCGCCAGCATCGGCCAACGACGATCTTCTATGGGCTCTCCGCCGACGCCGTTCGTCCGCTGATACCGCTGCTGCTCTATCACGGCTGGGACAGCTATCTGGTCTTCGACAACGGGCGGGCGATCGTCAAGGGCGCTTTGCCCGCCGCGCGGGAGCCGCTGATCTGGACATCCCGGCCGGACGAGGCGGCGCCATGAGCCGTCATCGGTGGGGCGCGCTGCTGCTGCTCATCGCATCGGGCGGAGCGTTGTCCCGGCTGGCCGCTCACGGGGCCGAGCCGCCCGCGCGCAGCGAGTTGACGGCGGCCACGGCCCACGTCATCACGGTGGCCGGCAACGGGTTGCGCGGCCGCGCGGACGGGCAGGGCGAGCTGGCCCAATTCAACTGGCCCACCGGCGTGGCGATCGGCTCCGACTGGACGCTCTACATCGCCGATTATGCCAATCACCTGATCCGGAAAGTGAGCCCGGACGGCATGGTGACCACCTTCGCCGGCAGCGGCCAGCCGGGCTCCGTCGACGGGCCGGGTGCGGACGCCCGCCTTCACGGGCCGGACAGCCTCGTGCTCGCCCGATCCGGCGACCTCTATGTGGCCGATGCCGATAACCGGCAGATCCGCAAAATCGCCCCGGACGGGACGGTGACGACCGTCGCCGGCAGCGGCCAGCCGGGCAGCCGGGACGGGCCGGCGCGCGCGGCGCAGTTCGGCTATCCAACCGGCCTAGCCGTCGATGACCGGGGCACGATCTATGTCGCCGACCGGGGCGCCCATAAAATCCGAAAAATCACGCCGGAGGGGCAGGTGAGCACGCTGGCCGGGAATGGCCTTCCCGGCTATACTGATGGCATGGGACCGGCCGCCCAATTCCATGATCCGATGACGGTGGTCGTCGATCCGGCCGGCCGGCTGTTCGTGGCCGACTCCGGCACGCACACCATTCGCGCCATCTCGCCCGCCGGCCGGGTGAGCACGCTGGCCGGCTCGGCGAAGCCCGGCTTCGCCGACGGCGCCGGCGCGGCCGCGCAATTCAACTGGCCCACGGGCCTTGCCCGCGACGAGGCGGGCAATCTCTACGTGGCCGACTCCAATAACGCCAGAATCCGCAAAGTGACGCCGGAGGGCGTCGTCACGACCATCGCCGGCAACGGCCAGCCCGGCCTGGAAGACGGTCCCGGGCCGGTCGCCCGGTTCCAGTTCCCCACCGGCGTGGGCGTGGACCGTCACGGCACGCTCTATATCGCCGATTCGGCCAATCATCTGATCCGCCGGATCAGCGCCGGCCTCCTGCTCTTCACACGGGCTCCGGATCGTTCCCCGGACGCCGCTTTCGGATTGCACGCCTCCGGGCCGGCATATTATACTGAGACGTCACGAGACCGCTGATTCATGAAAGACGAACTGGAATCATTGAAGGGCCAACAAGTCGAAGTCATTTACAACGGCATCGTCTATCGGGGGCTGCTGATCGGCGCCACCGAAGACGAGGTCAATCTGCAAACACTCACGGACTGGGTGATGCTGCCGATGTCTGGCATCACGACCGTGCGGCAGGCCAGATCGAAATGACGATGCCCTCTCCTTGGTCCAAAGAGCTGCCGCTCGAGCGTTCCGCCGCCGGCGACGGCTCCCCGGCGGACGCCTGGAGCCCCAACGGAGCGCCCCTTCCACTGGCGGAGCCGGAAGCCCTCCGGGCCGCGCCTCCCACGCGATGGCGCCTGCCGCTGCTGCTCTTCGTCCTGACGGTGCTGACCACGTTGCTCGCCGGGGCGATGCTCAAGAACGTCAATCCGTTTTCCTCGCCGACGGCGATTCTGGCCGGCATTCCCTTCTCCGTGACGCTGTTATCGATCCTGCTGATTCACGAAATGGGCCATTACGTGACGGCCCGCCATTACCGGATCCAGGCGACCCTGCCCTATTTTATTCCCGCGCCGCCGATTCCCTTCATCATCGGCACCTTTGGCGCCTTCATCCGGATGAAATCGCCCATCGTGGAGCGCAAGGCGCTGCTGGAGGTGGGCGCCGCCGGCCCGATCGCGGGCTTCGTCGTCGCGCTCCTGGCCATCATCGTCGGGCTGCAGTGGTCCACGATCGCCGAGAAGGGCATCG